>JAIIUG010000114.1:0-5608 GCA_022739635.1 Collinsella sp.
TTCTTGGGCAGCGCGGAAATGTCACCCAAAAAGACAACACGCACGTTTTCGCGCTTCAGAAGCGGCAGCTCGTCGATAAACGTCTTGGCAAACAGATGCATCAAGACGTTGACCTCATGCTGCGGACGGTTCCAGTTTTCGGTAGAAAACGCATAGGCAGAAAGCACGTCGACGCCCAGGCGCACGCAGGCGGTAATGATCTCGCGCAGCGAGACGATACCTGCCTTATGACCCTCGGTGCGTGCAAGACCGCGCGACGTGGCCCAACGACCGTTGCCGTCCATGATGCACGAGATATGGTGCGGAATGTTATTGAGGTCAAGGTCGGAAAAACCGACGCCCGCAGGGGCGTCGGCAAAGTACTCGACCAGTTTATGCTCGTCGTATTGCACCTTAGATCTCCATGACCTCGGCTTCTTTTTCCTTCAGAAGCTCCTCGACCTTGGCCACATACTCATCGGTATGCTTCTGGACCTTGGCCTGCTCGCGACGGACATCGTCCTCGGTGAGCTCCTCGTCGCGCTCGAGCTTGTTGTTAAAGTCGCGGCGGATGTTGCGGATGGAGACCTTGGCCTGCTCGGCGTACTCGCGGCACTCCTTAACGAGCTCGCGACGACGCTCCTCGGTGGGAGCCGGGAACGGCAGACGTACGACGGTACCATCGGAGTTGGGGGTAATGCCCAGGTCGGAGGCACTGATGGCCTTAACGATGGCATTGATGAGCGCCTTATCCCACGGCTCGATAAGCAGCATGTGGGCCTCGGGGGTCTTAACGGCGGCAACCTGCGTGACGGGCGTAGGAACACCATAGTAGTCGACGGTGATGTCGGACAGGATGTTGGCGTTAGCGCGACCAGTGCGGACCTTGGAGAAGTTGTGCTTGAGGGACTCGAGCGACTTATCCATGTGGGCGGTGATGTTCTCTGCCATGCTTAATCCTCCTGATAGACGAGCGTGCCGACGGGCTCACCCGCGAGCGCGCGCTTGACGGTGTCCTCGCCATCGATGTTGAGGACCAAAATGGGCATACGGTTGTCCTGGCAAAGAGCCGTAGCCGTGGAATCCATAACCTGCAGGCCGCGAACGAGCACCTCGTGATAGGTGATCTTGTCAAAGCGGACGGCGTCGGCGCACTTGACGGGATCCTTGTCGTAGATGCCATCAACCTTGGTGGCTTTAATCAGAATCTCCGCACCGATCTCGCAGGCGCGAAGGGCCGCGGCGGTGTCAGTCGTAAAGTACGGATTGCCCGATCCGGCGGCAAAGATTACGACGTTGCCCTTGGACAGGTGGTTGATAGCGCGACGGCGAATATAGGGCTCGCAGATCTCGTTCATCTGGATAGCGCTCATCACGCGGCAGGGAACATCATTGTGCTCGAAGGCATCCTGCAGGGCAAGCGCGTTCATAACGGTAGCGAGCATGCCCATGTAATCGGCCTGGGCGCGCTCCATACCACCGGCGGCGCCGGCCATGCCACGGAAAATGTTGCCGCCGCCGACAACGACGCCGACCTCATGACCAACGGCGAGCAGCTCCTTGACCTGCTTGGCAAGATGATCGGTAACCTTGGGGTCGATGCCGTAGTTGCCATCGCCCATCAGCGCTTCGCCGGAGAGCTTCAGAAGCACGCGTTTATATCGGATGTCGGACAAAGCGATCCTCCTTTAATTAGACTCACAACATAATATCAAAGGCTTAACGGGGAGCCATGAAAAAGCAGGCTGTGAGTAAAACCCACAGCCTGCTCATTACCAGCTACAAGAGCTTATTTACTCGCCACGGACCAGACGGTCAAAGGCAACGACGGTAATGGTGTCGCCGAGCTCCTTGGAGACCTGCTCAGCGTACTTCTTGATGGTGAGGGAGCTGTCCTTGATGAACTCCTGCTCGGTGAGCACGGACTGCTTGTAGAACTTCTCCAGACGGCCAACAGCCATCTTCTCCTGGATGGCCTCGGGCTTGCCGGACTCGGCAGCCTGAGCCATGTAGATCTGCTTCTCGTGCTCGACGGTCTCGGCCGGAACCTGATCGCGGGTAGCGCAGATCGGGGCGACGGCGGCAACCTGAAGGGCAACGTCGTGAGCAAAGGTCTTGAAGGACTCAGCCTGAGCGGTCTCGGCCTTCTCGAAAGCGAACTCGACGAGGACGCCGATCTTACCACCCATGTGGATGTAAGAAGCGAGAGCGCCATTCTCGGCCTTGCGGGCAGCGAAACGGGAGATCTTCATGTTCTCGCCCATGATGTGAATCATCTCGGTGAGCTCGGAGGAAACGGTCTCCTCGCCCATCGGCTTCTCGAGCAGAGCGTCGACGTCAGCAGGCTCGGTGGTAGCGACAACCTCAGCGACCTTGGAAGCAAAGCCGGTGAACTTGGCGTTGGAGCCGACGAAGTCGGTCTCGCAGGAGAGCTCGAGCAGAGCGCCGGTCTTGCCGTCCTCAGAGACGAACGCGGCGACAGCGCCCTCGTTGGTCTCACGGCCAGCCTTCTTGGCAGCCTTGGCGAGGCCGTTCTTGCGCAGAACGTCGACAGCGGCGTCCATGTCGCCGTCAGCCTCGACGAGAGCCTTCTTGCACTCCATCATCGGGGAGTCGGTCATCTCGCGGAGCTGCTTGACCATAGCGGCGGTAATCTGGGCCATTGTGGTTCCTTTCAAAGAGATGAAAAAGAATTAACTAAGACTGATTTACTCGGCCTTGGGCTCAGCGGCCATCTCGGCCTCGGAGACCTGCTCCTTGCCGGAGCCAGCGAGGCAGGCGTCAGCCATGAGCTCGCACATAAGGGTGACAGCGGAGATGGCGTCATCGTTGCAGGGGATGCCGTACTCGACCTCGTCGGGATCGGAATTGGTGTCGATCAGAGCGACGACGGGGATGTTCAGGCGCTGGGCCTCCTTGATGGCGTTCTCCTCGCGCTTGGTGTCGATAACGAAGAGAGCCTGGGGCAGACCCTTCATGTCGCGGGCGCCACCGAGGTTGGTCTGGAGCTTGGTGAGCTCCTTACCGAGCACAGCCTGCTCCTTCTTGGGGAGAACTGCCATGCGGCCGTCCTCGACCATAGCCTCGAGCTCCTCCATGCGGTTGATGCGGGAGCGGATGGTGACGAAGTTGGTCAGCATGCCGCCGAGCCAACGCTGGTTGATATAAGGCATGTTGGCGCGCTCAGCGGCGTTCTTGACGGCCTCCTGAGCCTGCTTCTTGGTGCCGACGAACAGCACGTTGCCGCCCTTGGCGACGTTCTTGACGAAGGTGTAGGCCTGGTCGGCGTCGAGGATGGTCTGCTTGAGGTCGAGGATGTAGATGCCGTTGCGCTCACCGAAGATGAACGGCTTCATCTTGGGGTTCCAGCGACGGGTCTGGTGACCGAAGTGGCAGCCGGCCTCGAGCAGGGTGCGGATATTAATCTTGGTAGCCATGTTAAACCTCCTGTGGTTTGCCTCCGCGCGGGGTCATCCTCCAAAACCAACCCGGACATGTGCTACCAAAGCCCGGGCACCACGGTATGAAGTAGCCGCGCGTGCGTGATAAAAACCTGTTGCCGTGAAGCAACCCGATGAATGATAGCAGGATTACCTCTTCCTGCCAACCCGCAATCAAAACCACACACCTGAGCGTGTGTCGACGTACCGGCCGCGAAAGACTATTCGCCCCGGGGATGGGCTTGAGCAACGGCTCGCTTAAGCCGATCGGGCGTAAGATGCGTGTAGATCTGCGTCGTGGACAGGCTCGCGTGGCCCAGCAGCTCTTGAACCGAGCGCAGATCCGCGCCACCCTCGAGCAGATCGGTCGCAAAGGTGTGGCGCATCGCATGCGGGGCAATGTCGGCCGGAATGCCGGCGAGCGTCGCCAGCATATGGAACCGTCGTCTGAGCATAGCGGCACTCATGCGATTGCCGCGCGCAGAAATAAACAGCGGATGGGGACCGTTTGCGGCAACGCGACGCTTTGCCTGCGCGAGCAGCGCCGGTCTCCCCTCCTCGACATAGGTGCGCGTCGCCTCGAGTGCGCGACGATACAGAGGAACAATACGTTCCTTGCTCCCCTTGCCCCATAGCCGCAGCGTGCGCTCGGACCATGAGATGGATTCCACATTGAGTGCCGCAAGCTCTGAGATGCGCGCGCCCGAGGCATAGAGCAGCTCGAGCATCGCCGCATCGCGCAATCCGGCGGGTGTTGCGGTGTCGGGGGCTTGAAGCAGCGCCTCGACCTGCTGGGTCGTCAGCACGCCGGGCAGGTCGCGCGGCAGTTTGGGCGAAGAAATCGCCGAGACCGCATCGCCCTCCACGATTCCCTCGGCAGCCATCCAACGATAGAGCGACCGAATAGCCGACAAATGTGCCGCAATGGTTCGAGGCGCCACCTGCTCGCGCGAAAGCTCGGCCAAATACGCGCGGACGGTACGCACGTCGGCCATACGCGCATCGACACCCGCACGCTCGCACCAGGCAGCAAAGCGCTCCAACCGCGATCCATAGGCAGTCACCGTATTAGGAGAGAGCCCCTCGACGCGTGCTATGTAGGCGATAAACGAGTCGACGGTATCGTACAGGTCAAAGGCTATGACCGGTCGCCTCCAAACAAGTCGGAACGCGTGGCCAAGTAGGCATCGAGGGCCTCGAGGGCACGATCCGCATAAGCCTGGTAGCGGTCGCGTTTACTGCGGCGCTTGCCGTCCTCGAGCGGCGGCACCAGGCCAAAATTGACATGCATGGGCTGGTAGCCCACGGTTGCCGGATCGGTCGCATGGCCCACGAGCGCACCCAGGGCGCCCACGCGAGGAAGCTCCACAGAAGCCGCACCGATAGCCTCGGCATAGGTGTTAAGCGCAGCAAGCAGACCGGTAGCCACCGCTTCCATGTACCCCTCGGTGCCGGTGATCTGACCGGCGAGGCGCACGCCCGTGCCAGGCACGGCAAAGGTGCCGTCAAGAACATGCGGCGCATCGACAAAGGTATTGCGGTGCATGACGCCATAGCGGAAGAACTCGGCATTCTCCAAACCGGGAACCATATGGAAGACACGCTTTTGCTCGCCAAAAGTCAGATTTGTCTGGAAACCCACCAGGTTATAGGCGCTCTTTTCCTTATTCTCGGCACGCAGCTGAATCGCCGCCCAGGGACGACGTCCGGTTCGCGGGTCGGTAAGGCCGACGGGCTTCATAGCGCCAAAGCGGATAGCATCCTTGCCGGTACGGGCGACCTCCTCGGCGGGCTGACAGGCCTGGAAGAGGTCGCCACCCTCAAAGTCCTTGAGCACAACGCGGTCGGCGGTGGTGAGCGCCTCGATAAAGGCCTCGTACTCCTCCTTATTGAGCGGAGCGTTGAGATAGTCGCCGCTCCCCTGCTCCTCGTAGCGCGACTGCGAGAACAGTACGTCCATATCGAGCGTGGAGGCATCGACGATTGGCGCGGCAGCGTCAAAGAACGCCAAGGCGTCGCCACCGACGAGCTTCATGACCTCTTCACTCAATGCCGGCGAACACAGCGGGCCCGCGGCAATGACCACGTGGCCCTCGGGAATCTGCGTGACCTCGCCGTGCACGACCTCGATATTGGGACGAGCGGCAACTTCGGCCTCGACAAGCTCGGAAAACTTGACGCGGTCGACC
>JAIIUG010000115.1:0-5597 GCA_022739635.1 Collinsella sp.
GCCGCGAACGACACCTTTCTTTTCCATCAATTGGAGGAAGCATGAGCTACACGCAGAAAGTTCTCGACGAGCTCAAGGCCCGCTATCCCGAGCAGCCTGAGTTCATCCAGGCCGCGACCGAGATCCTCGGCACCATCCAGCCGGCGCTCGACGCCCATCCCGAGTACGAGGAGGCCGCCCTTCTGGAGCGCCTCGTCGAGCCCGAGCGCATCGTTATGTTCCGTGTTCCCTGGGTCGACGACCAGGGCAAGGTCCAGGTCAACCGCGGCTACCGCGTCGAGTTCAACTCTGCTATTGGACCCTACAAGGGCGGCCTGCGCTTTAACCCGACGGTCACCCTGGGCATGCTCAAGTTCCTGGGCCTGGAGCAGATCCTCAAGAACAGCCTGACCACCCTTCCCATGGGCGGCGGCAAGGGCGGTTCCGACTTTGACCCCAAGGGCAAGTCCAACAACGAGATCATGCACTTCTGCCAGTCCTTCATGACCGAGCTCTATCGCCACATCGGCCCCAACACCGATGTTCCCGCTGGCGACCTGGGCGTTGGCGGCCGTGAGGTTGCCTACATGTTCGGTCAGTACAAGCGTCTGACCAACGAGTGGACCGGCGTCCTCACCGGCAAGGGCCTCTCCTTTGGCGGCTCGCTCGCCCGTACCGAGGCCACCGGCTACGGCCTGGTCTACTTTGTGGACGAGTACCTCAAGAGCCGCGGCGACTCCTTCGAGGGTAAGAACGTCGTCGTTCACGGCTCCGGTAACGTCGCTATCTACGCGGTCCAGAAGGTCTCCCAGCTCGGCGGCAAGGTGCTGGCCTGCTCCGACACCCACGGTTGGGTCGAGGATTCCGACGGCATCGACTACACCGTGCTCGAGCATGTCTACAACAAGAAGCGCTCCGGCCACGACAAGGGCGTCACGCTCGCTATGTATGTCGACGAGAAGCCCAACGCCGTGTGGCACGAGGGCGACGGCCGTGGCGTGTGGCAGCTTCCCTGCGACATCGCGCTGCCCTGCGCTCGCGAGAACACGCTGCTGCTCGAGGATGCCCAGGCGCTCGTCGCCAACGGCTGCAAGGTGGTCGGCGAGGGCGCGAACATGCCCACGACCATCGAGGCCACGACCTACTTCCAGGAGAACGGCGTCGCCTTTATGCCCGGTAAGGCTGCCAACGCCGGCGGCGTGCTCGTGTCCGGCCTGGAGATGAGCCAGAACGCCGAGCACCTGTCCTGGACCTTCGAGGAGGTCGACGGCAAGCTCGAGCAGCTCATGCGCGGCATGTTCCACAACGTGGACGACACCGCCAAGGAGTACGGCGAGGAGGGCAACTTCGTCATGGGCGCCAACATCGCCGGTTTCCTGAAGGTTGCCGACGCCATGCTCGCCCAGGGCGTCTGCTAAATCTTCGCTCGATATAGCATGTGATGAGGCTCCCAGTCATCTTGGCTGGGAGCCTTTTCTATCCCGGAGGACTCTTCATAACTTGCGGTGAAATACGGACTGTTTAGCGTCCCAGAACGGCTAATCAGTCCGTATTTCACCGCAAGTTATGGATGGGTGGGTGGATTTTGTCCTAAAACGGTGTGCGGCCCCTCGTTTGGTACACTTAAAAGTACTGGACAAGTGAAGGGATGGGGGAGAACGTGCTCAAGTTCGGTACCTACGTCCGTGTTGGAAACGCGGCCGAAGCCTATGAGCTCTTACAGAAGAACCGCAACAACAAGATTGTGGGCGGCGGCATCTGGATGCGCCTGGGTTCGCGTCGCGTGGCGACGGCGATTGACCTTTCGGCCTGCGGACTCGATCAGATCGAGGAGACCGAGACCGAATTTCGCATCGGCGCCATGTGTACCCTGCGTCAGCTTGAGCGCCATGCCGCGCTCAATGCGCTTGTCAACAATGTCTTTGAGTTTGCCGTCCACGATATCGTGGGCGTTCAGCTGCGCAACACCGCCACGGTGGGCGGCAGCATCTACGGCCGCTTTGGCTTCTCGGACGTGCTCTCGGCGTTCCTGGCGCTCGATTCGTATGTTGAGCTGACGGGTGCCGGCCGCGTGTCGCTTGCCGAGTTCGTTGACATGGGCTACGTGCGCGACGTGATCGAGCACGTGGTGGTCGTCAAGCACGATTACCGTGCCAGCTATGAGGCTGTACGCAAGGCCGCGACCGACTTCCCCTCGCTCAATGTCACCGCTGCCTGGTGGGACAACTCCTGGCACGTCACCGTGGGTGCCCGCCCGCTGCGCGCGACCCTGTTGCAGGGCGAGGCATGTGGCCTCACCAGCGAGCAGCCTTCCGAGGACGAGCTGCGTGCCCTCGCCGCGTCTGTGTGCGCGCTGAGCTACGGCACCAACCTGTGGGGCTCGGCCGAGTACCGCCGTCGCATCTCGGCACCGCTTGCCGTGCAGGCCGTGCGCCGCGCCGCCGGCATCGAGCTTTCGGCCGCGCTTGCCCGCGAGCTCGAGTGTGTGCAGATTCCTAAGTTTGCCACGGACGAGTATTCCTGCCGCCGCGTGCCCGGCGTCGATTCTAGCGAGGTGCGCTAATGGCTGCCAAACTCATCGATCTTTCCTTTACGCTCAACGGCCGCAAGGTCAAGGTTCAGATTGCCCCCGACACCATGCTCTTTTCGCTTTTGCGTGAGCAGGGTTGCGCGTCGGTGCGCTGCGCCTGCGAGACCACCAACTGCGGTCTGTGCACGGTGTGGCTCGATGGCGACCCGGTGCTGAGCTGCTCGGTTCCTGCCGCCCGCGTTGAGGGCCACACCATCACCACGCTCGAGGGCCTCAAGGCCGAGTCCGAGGCGCTCGCCCGCGCAATGGCTGCCGAAGGCGCCGAGCAATGCGGTTTTTGCGCCCCCGGCCTCATCATGAACGTGCTGGCGCTTGCCCGCGCCGCCAAGGAGGACCCGAGCCTCGTCGCCACGCGCGAGGAGCTCTCGCGCCAGCTGGCCGGCAATCTCTGCCGCTGCAGTGGTTACGAGAGCCAGCTGCGCGCCATCGTGCGCTTCCTCAATGAGTCTGGCGTGCAGGTGGGCTTTGAGATGGCCGAGCTGCCCGTCAACGACACGAGCTCCGACGGCGTCACCTACAAGCAAATCACCCACAAGCAGCCCAAGAAGGACTCGAAGGCCCTGCTCGAGGGCCGTCCCGTCTACACGGGCGATATGGTGCCCGCCGGCGCCCTGATCGTCAAGCTCAAGCGCAGCCCCTATGCCCGCGCCAAGATCCGCTCCATCGATACGTCGCGCGCCCTGAAGGTGCCCGGCGTGGTGGGCGTCTACACCTACGAGGACGTGCCCAAGCGCCGCTTTACCATTGCCGGCCAGAGCTATCCGCAGCCGAGTCCCTACGACCGCCTGATCCTCGAGAACCTCGTGCGCTATCAAAACGAGGAGGTGGCGATCGTCGCCGCCGAGACCGAGGAGGCCGCCGACAAGGCGCTCAAGCTCATCAAGGTCGATTACGAGGTGCTCGAGCCGCTGCTCGACTTTACCCAGGCACTCGATAACGACATCGTGGTCCACCCCGAGGGCGACGTGACCTTTATGTTCCCGCAGGGCGGCGACGTTGCTCGCAACCTGGTGTGCAGCGGTACCAGCGATTATGGCGACTTGGACGAGGCCTTCGCCCAGAGCGACATCGTCTTTACCCGCACTTACACCAGCCAGGCCACGCAGACCGCGCCCATGGAGACCTTCCGCGCCTTCGCGACGACCGACGCGTTCGGCCGCATCTCGGTTACCACCTCTACGCAAGTGCCCTTCCACGTGCGCCGTATGGTCGCGCAGTCGCTCGACATTCCGCAGTCGCAGGTGCAGGTCATTAAGCCGCGCATCGGTGGCGGCTTTGGCTCCAAGCAGACGGGCTGCTGCGAGATCTTCGTGGCGTTTGTGACGCAGCAGACTGGCCGTCCGAGCTACTGCTGCTACACCCGTGAGGAGACCATCACCGCGGGCAACTCGCGCCACCAGATGCAGATGACCGTCAAGCTGGGCGCCATGAACGACGGCACCATCACGGCCATCGACTTGCACACGCTGTCCAACGCCGGCGCGTACGGCGAGCACGCCACCACGACGATCGGCCTGTCGGGCCACAAGAGCCTGCCCATCTACAACCATGTGAAGGCGAGCCGCTTTAGGTGGGACGCCGTCTACACCAATACCAACCGCGGCGGCGCGTATCGTGGCTACGGTGCCACCCAGGGCCAGTTTGCCGTGGAGAGCGCCGTCAACGAGCTCGCCGACATGCTGCACATGGATCCCGCCGACCTGCGCCTTAAGAACATCGTGCGCGAGGGCGAGATCATGCCGCAGTACTACAACGAGAAGCTCAACGCCTGTGCGCTCGACCGCTGCCTGCTGCGCGCGATGGACATGATCGGCTGGCGTGACAAGCCGCTGGCCGTGGACCTGGGCGACCGCGTGCGCGCCCTGGGCTGCGCGCTCACCATGCAGGGCTCGGGCATCTCCAACGTGGACATCGCCGGCATCGACATGCGCCTGGAAGAGGACGGCTTCATTACCATCGGCACCGGCGCCACCGATAACGGCATGGGCGTCGATACGATCCTGGCACAGATTGCCGCCGAGGAGCTGGGCGTGGAGAGCTCGCTGATCGTGGTGCGCGGCGTGGACACCGATGTGTCGCCGTTCGATGCCGGCTCGTATGCGAGCTCGGGCACGTACGTGACGGGCCTTGCTGCCAAGAATGCCGCGACCGAGCTGCGTGAGAAGATTTGCGCCAAGGCCGCCCAGATGTGGGACGTTGACGCCGCCGACGTGGTCTTTGACGGCCAGTACGTGCGCCTGTCCGACGAGCGCGCCGCTCGCGAGCGTGGTCGCTACCTTACGCTGCGCGACTTTGCCAACCTGTGTGTCAAGAACATCGAGGGCGGCGACGCGCTGACCTCGCACGCTTCTGCCTGCCTGCCCGTTTCTCCTCCGCCGTTTATGGCTGGTATTGCCGAGGTCGATGTCGATAAGGCTACCGGCAAGGTGACTGTGGTGGACTACGCCGCTGCCGTTGACTGCGGCACCGTGATCAACGAGGCGCTCGCACGCGTCCAGGCCGAGGGCGGCATTGCCCAGGGCATTGGCCACGCGCTCTACGAGATTGTTGAGCATGACGATCGCGGCCGCCTGCGCACCGGCAACTTTATGAGCTACAAGCTGCCCACGCGCCTGGATATCGGCAGCATTCGCGTGGCCTTTGAGCCGAGCTACGAGCCCACGGGTCCGTTTGGCGCCAAGTCGATCGGCGAGGTCGTCATCAATACGCCGCTCGCCGCTGTGGCCTCGGCCGTCGCACACGCCACCGGCCATCAGGTCCGCTCACTGCCGATCACGCCGGAGAAAGCGCTGCTGGGGGAGTAGCGGGTCAGCGAGCAAGTCGTAATTGGCGGGGCGGGGCAACTCGCCCCGCCTTTCGCACTCGTGGTGAGGTCGTGAGCCTGTAAAAGGTGTGCGTGCGCTTGCCGTTCGTATCTGCTATCATTCCTAGTCTGTGCGCTCATGCGGGCGTGGCGGAATTGGTAGACGCGCCAGATTTAGGTTCTGGTGGGATTCCCGTGAAGGTTCGAGTCCTTTCGCCCGCACCA
>JAIIUG010000116.1:0-5517 GCA_022739635.1 Collinsella sp.
TCGACGAAACTGGAGAGGAGGTATTACGAGCTCCTGTGCGAATTGGAGAGAGCGCTCCCGCAAACTGCCTCTTGACAACTTATAGGAGCGTCGGTTTTAATTTCGCAATTTTTCCCATGGTCAAGTAATACAGATCCAGCCCCGTAATCCGCCATAGTTTTGAAACCGGCCCATTTGAGACGGGCCGCTTATGACTACTTTTGCCCGAACTCTCGTTCAAATGATTTTTCTGGGACGGGGATTAAATAATCATTCGGAACCCAATGATTATTTAATCCCCGTCCCAGAAAAATCATTCCGCATGTTTGACGCAGCTAAAATAGCCGCGTCCCAAATTGACTACCCTGGCATTGGGGATACCATGGTGGCACCCTAGCGAAAGGACGATGTATGGCACATGTCGATGACCAGCGTGTGGCGCGCGTGCTCGATGCGCTCGAGGCTCAGCACCCCGGCGCGCAGCTGCTTGTGAATGACCCGTGGTCGATCTACTATCTGACCGGTTTTTATGCCGATATGTTCGAGCGTTTTTGCGGCGTGCTGCTCGCGCGCGATGCCGAGCCCGTAATCTTGGTTAACACCCTGCATCAGCTGCCGGAGTACGACAATGCCCGCGTGGCCTACCATAACGACACCGACGTCGTGACCGACGCCATCGCACGCGAGATCAATCCTGCCAAGCCACTCGGCATCGATACCGTTATGCGCTCCGGCTTTTTGATGCCCCTTATGGAGCGCCATGCCGCGAGCGAGTTCTTCCTGGGCGACTTTGCCGTCACCGCCGCACGCACCCACAAGGACGAAGCCGAGCAGGAGCTCATGCGCGCGTCCTCGGCCGCTAACGACGCCGCGATGGCCGACGCTATCAAGCTCGTTCACGAGGGCGTGACGGAGCGCGAAATTGCCGACCAGATGCTCGGTCTGTACCGCAAGCACGACTGCGAGGGCTTTAGCTTTCCGCCCATCGTGAGCTTTGGCGCCAACGCCGGCGACCCGCATCACGAGCCCGACGACACCGTACTCAAGCGTGGCGACGTGGTGCTGTTCGACATTGGCGGACGCCGCTGCAACTACTGCTCGGACATGACGCGTACATTCTTTTGGGGCGAGCCGGACGAGGAGACGGGGCGCATCTACGATATCGTGCGCCGCGCCAACGAGGCCGCCGAGGCGCTCATCGCGCCGGGCGTGCGTATGTGCGACCTGGACCGTGCCGCACGCGACGTGATTGAGGATGCGGGCTATGGGCAGTACTTTACGCATCGCCTGGGACACTCGATCGGTCTGCAGGACCACGAGCCTGGTGACGTTTCGCTCGCCAACGAGCAGGTCGTAGAGCCGGGCATGGCGTTCTCCATCGAGCCGGGCATCTACCTCCCCGGCCGCACCGGCGTCCGCATCGAAGACCTGGCCCTGGTCACCGAGTCCGGCGTCGAGATCCTCAACGCCTACCCCCACGAGGCCGTGCGCCTAGACTAGCCAATGTGGCAAAGGGACAGCCCCTTTGCCACATTACATTAATGCCGCCACAAAAACGGCCTATCTGCTACGTTTAACCCGCATGGGTCGACCATACCCTCGTTTTCGCAAAATCCGCAAGCCGTCTACCTGCGGTTTTAATTTCGCGATGTTCCGTGTGGTCGAGGGTAGTCGGTAAAACGTAGTAGATAGGCCCATTTCGTGGCAAGCGAGTCAACTCGGGGCGCAGGGCAGCCAAAAAAGCCCCGTCCCAAATTGACTGCTTTTGAGTTGCGGTGATATACGGACTGTTTGAGGCTTCTGGCTTGTAAAACAGTCCGTATTTCACCGCAACTGATGAGGGGGGATGGGTTAGCGCAGCAAGCCTGCCACTTCGCCGGCTAGGGTGATGGTGCCGGCTGCTACGAAGGGCTCGCCCGCGGCATCGAAGGCGGCGAGAGCCTCGGATACGCTGGGGTATACGCCCGCGAGTTTGTCGGCATCCACCAGGGCAGCGAGCTCCTCTGCCGGCAGGGCGCGATCGGAATCGGTCTGGGTCACGACCACGCGCGGGAAGGCCGGAATCAGCACGTCAACGATGCCCGCCACGTCCTTGTCGGCCAGCGCAGCGCATAGCAGCGTGGGGCGATTCTCTACGCACGGATCGATCTCGTCCAGCGCGCTCACGAAGCTCTCGCAGCTCTGAGGGTTATGGCAGGCATCAATCAGCTTGAGCGGATTGGTTCCCAGCACATCAAAACGGCCCGGCGTGGGGCAACCCATAAGCGAATCGTCGAGCGCATCGTGGTCAAGCTCGCGACCAAGATAGCCCTCACACAGCATAATCGCGCACGCGGCATTCTGCGGCTGATACGACGGCTTGACCATACTCGACGTATAGATCGCGCGCGGCGTGGTGCAGCTAAACTCAACCGTATCGCCCACATGCGCCGGCACCTTAGTCGTGGCGTGGCTCACCACGAGCGGCACAACGCCGCACTCGCGGCAACGGGCATCCATCACGCGCTGAACGCTCGCCTCGTGCGTACCCTCACCCAGCACAACCAGACGTCCGGGCTTGATGACCGCAGCCTTCTCCCCCGCAATGGCCTCGAGCGTGTCGCCCAAAATGCGCGTATGGTCGAGCCCGATGCCCGTAATGGCAACGGCGACCGGATCGGTCGCACTCGTGGCGTCCCAACGGCCGCCCATGCCAACCTCGAGTACGGCAACGCCCACCGCGGCCTCGGCAAAAACCACTAGTGCGGCAGCCGTCAGCAGGTCAAACGGCGTGATGGTATAGGCGCGCTCCCCCGCCGCCACACGACGAGCATTCACGCGATGCCCCGCCTCGACGGCGGCAGAAACGCCACGGGCAAACGCCTCATCGCTCACAACACGCCCATCGACCTCCATGCGCTCGGGATAGCGCACCAACTGTGGAGACGTATACATTGCGGTCTTGAGCCCCTCACCGCGAAGGATGGCAGTCGAAAAACGCGTGGTCGAAGTCTTGCCATTGGTACCGGCGACCTGGATGCAATCAAAATACTCGTCCGGACGTCCCAGCTCATCAAGCATATCGACAACCGTCTCGAGCAAAGGACCAGCATCCCCAGAAATCCGCCCCGTATCAGCAGCCAGCCCCACAGCCTCACCAAACGAAAGCAAGTCAAACGAGAACGGGACGACATAAGAGCCAGTACGCTTCGCCATAACCAAAGTCTCCAATTACAGAAAAAGAGGCCCATTAAATAGAATGAGCCCCTCGCGTTCAAAAATATCAGCCACTACCCGCTTGCAGCAGAATCAAGGCATCAGCCATGTGGCCATGACAGGAAGCGGACGCCCCCGTAACCGCTGTGGGAGCGGTTTGGGGCTTTGCTCGATACAAGTTCCGCACGAGCCGAAGGCCACTTAATGTGGCCTTCGTGCGAGCAGGACTGTTCGCAGTAGCGAGCAAAGCCCCAAACCGCGTCCCCCAGTTAACGCTTACGAGAAGTCAGCAACCTGCGAGGTCAGCGCCGCCAGGATCTCCTTGAGCTCAGCTGCACGGTCCCTCTTCTTCTGCACCACCGCGGGCGCGGCCTTGGCCACAAAGCCCTCGTTGGCGAGCGTCTTCTCACAGCCGGCGAGCTCCTTCTGGGCCGCGGCGATCTCCTTCTCCAGGCGCGCCTTCTCGGCCGAAAGATCAACCTTGCCCTCGAGCACCACAAAGACCTCGACGCCGCTGTCGACCACGGCGATGCTCGCGGCCGGCTTCTCAACGTCGGTACCCATGACCAGCGAAGCCGTGTTGGCCAGCGGCTCAATCGTGGAGCGCAGGCTCTCGAGCTTCTCGATATCCTCGGCACCGGCGCGCACGACCACGTCGAGCTCGGCCTTGGGGCTCAAGCGATAACGCGAACGCGTGGCACGGGCGGCAGACACGACGGTACGGCACAGCTCAAATGCGCGCTCAGCGTCCTCGTCAACATACTTAGCGTAGTCGGCGGGCTCGGGCCACTTGGCGATCATGAGCGCCTCGGCGCGGTCCACGTTGCCCTCGGCATCCAGGTCGAGCACGCTCGCCGGCATGTTGTCCCAGATCTCCTCGGTGACAAACGGCATAAGTGGGTGCATCAGGCGAATGGAGGTGTCGAGCACAAAAATCAGGTTGCGCTGAGCCTGCAGACGGCCCTCGCCCTTCAGGCGGGCCTTGGTTACCTCGACGTACCAGTCGCAGACCTCGTTCCAGAAGAACTGCTGCACGCCGCGGGCCATGTCGCCAAAGGTGTAGTTCTCGATACCCTCGGTGACCATCTTCACGGCCTTGGCCAGGCGACTGAACATCCAGGCGTCGGCCGGCGTCTCCACGACGGGCTCGCCAGGCGTGTAGCCCTCCATGTTCATAAGCAGGAAGCGGCTGGCGTTCCAGATCTTGGTCACAAACGACTTAGCCTGCTCGGTGCGCGGGCTGTCGATAAGCTTCTTGGTCTTCTTATCGATATTTGCGTCAAACTTGACGTCCTGGTTGTTGGTGCAGAGCGTCAGCAGGTTGTAGCGCATGGCGTCGGCGCCGTACATGCCAATGAGGTCCATGGGGTCAACGCCATTGCCCTTGGACTTGGACATGCGGCTGCCGTCCTTGGCCAGAATCGTCGGGTAGATGACGACGTCCTTAAACGGCACCTCGTCCAGGAAGTACAGCGAGCTCATGACCATGCGGGCGACCCACAGCGCGATGATGTCGCGCGCGGTGACGAGTGCCGTCGTGGGGTGATGACCCTCGAGCAGCTCCGGCTTTTGCGGCCAGCCCTGCGTGGCAAAGGTCCACAGCTGCGAGCTGAACCAGGTGTCCAGCACGTTCTCGTCCTGATGCACGTGATGGCCGCCGCACTTGGGGCACACGTCGGTGTCCTCGGTAAGGGCGTCCTCCCAGCCGCAGTCCTCGCAGTAGAACACGGGGATGCGGTGGCCCCACCACAGCTGGCGACTGATGCACCAGTCCTTAAGGTTCTCCATCCAGGTGGTGTAGGTCTGCGTCCAGCGCGCAGGGTGGAAGGTGACCTTACCGGAGTTGACGGCGTCGAGCGCCGGCCCCTTGAGCTTGTCGACGGCCACAAACCACTGCTCGGACAGCCACGGCTCCAGGGCGGAGTCGCAACGGTAGCAGTGCATGACGGAGTGATCGTGCTCCTCGACGTGGTCGAGCAGGCCGTGCTCCTCGAACCACTTGATGACGGCCTCGCGGCACTCGTCACGCGTCATGCCGGTGAACTCGCCGTAGCCCTCGACGACCACCGCATGCTCGTCAAAGATGTTGATCTGCGGCAGGTCGTGAGCCTGACCCATAGCGTAGTCGTTGGGGTCGTGGGCCGGGGTGACCTTAACGAAGCCGGAACCGAAGTTGGCGTCGACGTGGTAGTCGGAGAAGATGGGGATCTCGCGATTGACGATCGGAAGCATAACGGTCTTACCCACAAAGGCTGCCTTCTCGGGATCCTTCGGGGAGACGGCGACGCCCGTGTCGCCGAGCATGGTCTCGGGGCGCGTGGTGGCGACGACGATGTAGTCCTG
>JAIIUG010000117.1:0-5451 GCA_022739635.1 Collinsella sp.
CCCAAGCGCCGTCGTCGCGATGCTGAATCCGATGCCCGCGCCGGTCAGGGGCAGGGCGAGGGTCGTGGCCGCGGAAAGGGCCGTGGCAATGCCGCAACGCCTGAGGCCGAGGAGGCCGCCGGTGGCCGTCGTCGTCGCAAGCGCGCGGGCTCGGGCGATGTCGGCGAGGCTGCAGCTACAGGCAAGAACTCCTCCCGCGAGCGCGAGACTCAGCAGCCTCAGCAGCAAAATCGCGGCGGTGGCATGAATCCCACGCGCCGTCGCCGCCGCCATCTGTCGAGCGAGGAGCGCGAGGACGCCTTCCGCGCCGCAGCCGCTCGCGAAGCCGGTGCCGCCCCCAAGGGTGGTTCGGGTTCCGATACACCTGCCGAAAAGGGTGGCAAGCAGCGCAACGATGACGAGCGCACCCCGCGTCCGCGTCGCCGCCATTCCTCGGGCACGCAGCAAAAGCCCTCGGTGCCCTCCGTTGCCGATCAGGTCTCGGATGGCGAGGTCAAGGTCACGCGTCGTCGCCCCGGAGATGGCGGAGGGGCGGCTGCCAAGGCCGCGCGCGGCGCTGCTCGCGACGAACGCGAGTCGCGCGAAGATCGTGGTGGCGAGGGTTCGGCCGACCAGGGCCAGAAGCGCCGTCGCCGTCGTCGTTCCCGCAAACCTCGTCAAGATGGTGGCGAGGGCTCGACCCAAAACTCGTCCGCACCGCAACCGCCCACCGGCGAATAACGCCCGCAAACGGATTTAACCTGCCTGGCCCCAAACGCGTCGGGGTACCATAGCGCTGAATCAACAACCCTCCCTGCGACCGAGCGTAGGGAGGGTTGTGTCGTGAAGAGACATTTGAATGTGTTGGGATGCCTGCAAGGTGCCGGCATCCTACCGTTTGCGGACGAATTGCTACCGTTTGCCGAGCGGGCGGCGCACGAGGCGCTTGAGGCGTTGTCGCCCACGCGATGCGCCGGCTGCGAGCGCTCCGGCGCGCTTATTTGCCAAGACTGCTTGGCGGCGCTTGCGCTCATCGACCCGCGGCATAGCTGCACTCGATGCGGCGCCCCGTTTGGAGACTTGCTGTGCACCGAGTGCTCGGTCGAGGGTACGTCCTTGGCGATGGCCGAAGCACTCGACCGGTGCCTGGCATGTGCCGTTTACACGCACCCGCTGCCGCGAATCATTAAAGCGTACAAAGACGCGGGCGAGCGACGCCTGGCACCGTATCTGGCAGAGCTGCTATACGACACCGCCTTACATGCCCAAGTCGCGGCACCCGAACGCTTAGGCGGTGTGTTGTCCGGCGCCGATGCAGTGGTGTTTGTGCCCGCGACGGCGGCGGCGTTTCGGCGACGCGGCTTCGATCATATGGAGGCCATCGCGCGCCCATTTTGCGAGCTGTCGGGTGTTCCGTTGCTCGACGCCCTCGTTAAATACGGCCATGGCGACCAGCGTGAACTCGGCCGTGAAGAACGCCGTGAACGCGCCCGAGGCATGTACGAGACCGTTGAGGACGTGCGGGGCCGCCGCCTGCTGCTTATCGACGACGTTATCACCACAGGTGCGACGATGGCAGCGGCTTCGGCGGAACTCAAGCGCGCCGGTGCCGCGGCCGTTGATGGCCTTGCTATCGCACGCGTTTGGTAGGGGTGATTCATGTGGCGGTAACAATCAGGCAGTGCAACAAACCGGCAAAAGAGCAGCTAGCGGCTTCCGTGATCCTGACGGGCGCCTCGGCGTTGCGCATGATTCGAGCCGAGCGCCGGCAGATGGGCTACATCGGCTGGAAGGACCTTGAGCCCGAGGAGGAGCGCCGCGTGCTGTGTACGTCATCGCCTTCGACCGAGGATATCTACCTTCCCGACCTGGTGCGAATTGGAGCTAAAAGCGGCGAGGTGCAAGAAGATCTGTGCTTGCTGGTGGGATCTGCGGCGCAGCGCCGCCGCATGCCTGGCGTGGGCTGGTCCGTGTGTTCCGGGTTGCCTGCCGGCTCGATTCTAGAGGTGGAACCGGGGGTGTACAGCCTATCTCCCGAGGCCCTTTGTGTTGCCGTCGCCCGCGAGGTCGGCTGTATCCAGGCGTTTGCCCTGGCCCAGGAACTGTGTTCCAAGATTTCACTGAGCGATCGCGGGAAGTATCTGCCTCCCTACACCTCGCCTGTTGCGAATAGACTTGCAAAGGACAAGGACCAACCGGCAGACGTGGGCTACTTTGAAGTCGAGCCGGTGCTGGCGCCTGATCGACTGGAAAAATACCTTTCCGGATGCAAGGGGAGTGCCGCCAAACAGCTGCTGCGCCTGTGTTCCTACCTGTCAGAAAACCTGCGCTCGCCCATGGAGTGCATCATGCTCGCTCTGTTTTCGCTTCCGTATTCCTATGGCGGATTTGCCTGCGGTCCCTTTAAGACCGACTACAAGATCGAGTTCGATGACCGCGCGCAGGCAATCTCGGGGATGCCGCATGCAGTTTGCGATGCGTATCAGGAAGCAGCCCGGTTTGACCTTGAATACAACGGTGAGCTGGGCCATTCCTCCCGGAGGGGCCGTATCCATGATGAAAAACGCAACACGGGCTTGATTACTATGGGAATCGAGGTTGCGACGGTCAACAACGAAATGCTCTGCGACATGGAAGCGATGGAAGCGCTCGCATGGCGCATCCACCAGCGCATGGGCAAGCGATATCAGAATCGCGTAGAGGCTCGTCGAAAGAGGCAAGATGCTCTGCTGAATACGCTCCGAGCGTGCTTTGGGCTCAAGCCGGCGTAAAACTATGGCTTTATAGGGGGTCTGTTTATATGCGCTGTGCAAAAAACGGCAAATATGAGTACTGTTATTAAACTAGTGGCAGCAAAAACAAAGAAACTTGGGCTGAAAATCTGGATTCATTGAATAGATAATAAACGAATGTGGAATATCTTGGCGCCAAGCAAGCTGTGCGGAACTCAATAAGGGCTCGTGGGGCGGAAAAACGCTGCTACTAAATTTGTAGCAGTACTCATATTTGCCGTTTTTTGCACACGGCACCCTTCTTAGGGTGCCCCGGAGCTCACCGTAGGGGAGCTTCGGGCTTCATGGGGGCACGAAAGGTCTGCTCCGACCTGCAAAATCTGTGCTCACGGTGCGAATGACGTCCCTAACCTTAAACTTTAGCTTGAACTTAGCTATAATGCGCTACGTTCCTGCCAGGCTGTGGTTGCGGATGGACGAAATGTCCATCCTAGTCCAAGACAGACGCGGTCAAAGGGATCCACGTAAGCGACCGCGTGCGCGCGGCGCGATCATGGCGCGTCCTAGATGTAAGCCGCACCGTCCGTTCTACTTTCTTTGGGGCAATACCGCCTCGCGGGCGAGCGGGCCAGTCGTGAAGGTGGCTACGGCTTCCCGAGCAAACACCCCGGTGCGCAAGTGTGGGGTCAAATACCAGGTCAGCTGGTGGGAACAACCCGTTATTCCGCGCAACGCACGGATTGTATACGACACAGAAGGCAGGGTAGTGGACATGGTGAGGGGCAGCTTGATGCACGCGGCTCGGTTAGGTGCTGGGACCGCGGCGGTCATTGCCGTATTGGGCTTGAGCGGATGCGCGTTCAATCCACTGTCCACGTTCACGACACCCACGATTGACCAGATCGAGCGCGAGACCGTCACGCCGGCGGTGTCGGACGATGCCCTGGTCACTCCCGGTACCCTGACGGTTGCCCTCGATACCTCCGATGCTCCGCAGGCCATGCAGGGCGCCGATGGTAACCTCACGGGCTACGCGGTCGACGCTGCCCGCGCCCTTGCAAGCCGTATGGGCCTTAAAGTTGCCTTCGTCGATGCGTCTTCTGCCGATTCCGCGCTTGGCGACAAAAAGGCCGACATTTTCATTGGCGACATCAATTCTACGGATGATGACATCAGTACGCTTGGTACTTGCCTGTACGACGCTGCGGCAGTGTTCGGAAAGACGAGCGACGGCGAGTCGCTGAGCGTTTCCACCGAAACGCTTAACACCGCTACCCTGGGCGTTCAGACCTCCTCGGCCTCGCAGGAAGCGCTCGCCAAGCAGAGCATCACGGCCAACCAAAAGACCTTCTCCAACGTCAATGAGTGCTTTGAGGCGCTCGAGTCCGGCGAGGTCGACTACGTGATTTGCGACTACACGGCCGGCGGCTACCTTGCGCGCCTGATAAGCCAGATCTCTTACGTCGGCGCGCTCGAGACGCCCTCGACGCTCGGCGTCGCGGGCCTCGCGGCCAACGACGAGCTATGCCGTGCCGTGAGCGATGCCCTCGACGGTATCACGGCCGATGGCACGCTCGAGGCGGTCCACTCCGTCTGGTACGGCACGATGCCCTATGACCTCACTACCAAGATGGTCTCGGGCGCTGACGTACAGCCGACCGACACCGGATCCAGCGAGTCCGCATCCTCCGATTCGAGCAGCGAGGGTGCATCCTCCGAGGATAAATCGTCCAGCCAGGAGGGCGCCATCACCGACGACAACATTAACAAGCTCAATAGCTAGTTATTGCTAGGGGTGGCGTCTCCTATTCGCTAAGAGGGACTCCTCTTCACGGTTTCAACACGCATTGCCGGGCTCTCCCAACAGGGGAGCCCGGCTTTTTCGTTTCCATAAAACCAGCAGGTCAAAGCAAATTTTTGAGGCCAAATACATAGTCGTCGTCGCCTTCCCATAGCGCACTTTGCCACAGAAAAGTGCGAGACTTCGGTATGCGGTATCAAGCAATCGTTATTCGGGTCTTTGGGAATCCGCGTGATTAAATGCATGGCAATGGGTACATAGCCAGTACAGTAAGTCCCCGAGGCAGATTGGAGCCACGTATGGATATCAAGGTTTCTGGACGCAAGACGACGGTAACCGATGCTCTGCGTGCGCATGTGGACGAGAAGATCGGCGAGGCGCTCAAGGTTTTCGATATCGAGCCCATGACAGTCGACGTTGTACTTCGCTATGAGAAGAACCCCTCGAACCCCAACCCGGCAATCGTCGAGGTTACGGTTCGTGCCCGCGGTTCGGTGATTCGCGTTGCCGAGCACGGTGCAGATATGTACGCCGCCATCGACCTCTCCGCCGATAAGGTCACCCGCCAGCTGCGCAAGTTCAAGACCAAGGTCGTGGACAACCGCCAGGGCGGTGCTAGCGCAGCGGATGTCGCACCGGTCGAGCGCGTTGAGGATCTGGCCGACCTGCTGCTGCCCGAGGAGGAGGACGACCTGCTCGTCCGCGAGAAGGTCATCGATGTCACCCCGATGACTGAGGAGCAGGCGCTGGTGCAGACCGATCTGCTCGGCCACGACTTCTACGTGTTCGAGAACGCGACGACCGGCCTCATCAATGTGGTGTATCACCGTAAGAATGGTGGATATGGCATCATCAAGCCCCGCATCGAAACACTTGACGAGTAAAATACGTTAACTTGCATGAGTTAACGGTTGGCGGCCATCCCATGCGGGTGGCCGC
>JAIIUG010000118.1:0-5379 GCA_022739635.1 Collinsella sp.
GCGGCGCCACCAACACCGGCAAGTTCTGCCCCGAGTGCGGCAGCCCCGCACCCGCCCCGGCACCGGCCAAGTGGTTCTGCCCCAACTGCGGTAGCGAAAACGGCGGCAAGTTCTGCAGCAACTGCGGAACGCCCAGGCCCTAGCCCCTCTATCTGGTAATTGGCGGGGGATCCGCCGCCCCCGCATTTGCTTCTATGGGTTTTCACACAAGAAGGAGGACACCATGAAGACAACGTTCAAAAAGTCCGTACTCGCATTCCTGACATGCGTCTTGGCGCTCGCCTTTGCCCTGACGGGCTGCAGCGGCGGCGGTGGCAAGGATCCCAAGGCCAACTTCGTCGGCAGCTGGGAGCTCTCGGGAGGAACCGTGGAGGGCGAAGAGCTGACCGATGAGTACATGAAGATGCTCGAGGATTGGGGTGTCCACTGCGTCCTGATTCTCGATGAGGACGGCACGGGTGCTCTCGACCTGTTCCTTGAGGTTGTCGACCTTAAATGGGAGGCAAAGGACGCCACCACCGTAACGATCACCGCCGAAGACGAGTCGCACGACATGAAGCTCAAGGACGGCAAACTCATCCTCGAAGAGGATGACGGCAATCTTGTCTTTACCAAGTCCGACAAGGATCTGTCCGGCACGGTGAAGAAGGATCGCGAGGCTGCCGAAAAGGAAGAGGAGATCGATGAGGCCGTCGAAGACGACGACGTCCAGAGTGTCGAAATCTCCCCCGCCGTCACCGTCGCCGATGACGATCTGTGCACCATCACCATCACCGAGAAGTTCAAGGACGACTGGGGCGACATCGGCTTTGTCGTCAACATCACCAACAAGAGCGACAAGGACCTGACCTTCTACGCTCCCAGCGGTAAGACCAACGTCAACGGCACCATGAAGGAACCCTGGTTCTCGGCTCACCTGATGCCCGGCACCAACGCCACCGAGGAATTCACGTTCTCGAACGGCGCGCTCGATAGCCTCGACGACCTGGTCAACACGACCATCGGCATCGACGCCTACCTGACCGATTCCTACGAGGACGTCGCCTCCTACAGCGCAACCATCGCGTAACGGCAGACCACGACAGCCGCGGATTGGCGGACACATCCGCGCACATGCCAGACGGGGCCGCAGGAGTTGATCCTGCGGCCCCGTCGCTTTGCGCCGATAGGTAACGAGCGTTAGCGCTCCATATTGGGGACGATGCTGCCTTCGGTCACCGCGTGCACGGCCAGGCGCATGATGTTGTCGTAGCCGGTCTTGTTGAGAATCTCCGAGATACGGCGCTTAATCGTGCCCTCGCTCATAAACAACTCGGCCGCAATCTCGCGACGGCTCTTGCCTTCGCAGGCAAGGCGCAAAATCGACAGCTCAACGTCGTCGAGCGCCGCCGTGCCCGAAAAGATGCTTTCGGGCGGCTTGGGAAACGTGCAGTAGCCCGCCAACGTGGAACGCATCACGGCAAAGAGCTCATCGATACCGACGTTCTTGTACACAAAGCTGTCGACGCCCGCCTCGCGCGCCTGATCCACAAACGTAATCTCGGGCATGCCCGTCATGATAACGATGCGGCACTCGGGCAGCCGCTCTTTGATGCGCGCCGCCGCCACGATGCCGTTGGAATCGTGCTCGGTGCACACGTCCATCAAAATCATGTCCGGATGCTCCTTGAGCGCGACGTCCAAGGCATCTGAGGCATCGGCGATGGCGGCAACAACGGTCATGTCGGGCTGGTCACCAACGGAGCGTGCGAGGCTCTCGCGCAGAATGGCCTGGTCTTCGACGATAAGGATACGAATCATGAGCTTCTCCTTTGGACCGTTGCGTTGGAGTTCAGCGGAATGGACACCGCAAGCGTAAAGGGCGGGGCGGCATGGACCTCCAGGCTGCCGCCCAGATTTTGCGCGACATGCCTCATACCAGGGATACCCGTTCCCTCGCGATACGATACGGGAGCGGGCGCACCGTCGTTTGATACCGTCATGTGTGCAATGACGCCACCATCCGATACCTCCTGCCACAGGCGCACCTGAACCTGGTGGGCCTGCGCATGCTTGGTGGCATTGGTCGACGCCTCGCGAATTATCTGCAAAAAGGCAGCAGCGACGTGCGCATCGTCCGGAAGCGATCCATCTACATCGATCTGCACGCTCACCAGACCAAAGGCATGAACGATATCGCCCAGCTGCTCCGCAGGCTCGCTAGCGCCACCGCTACGCAGGTCGGCGGTAATCGAGCGCAGCAACGGGTCAATCTGCTCGAGCGACTCGTCGTCCAGGCGTCCCTCTTCCAGATATCGATGGAGGATGGACAGGCGCTGGCCGATCACGTCGTGCACGCGGGCACGCATGCGCAGGTAGGCCGCATTGTCGGCAACCTTCTTAACCTCTTCGATCTGAGCCTGAAGTTCTTGACCCGCAAGCTCAAGCAGGTGATTGGCCTGCGCCAGACGGTCGTGGGCATGCGCGTACTCCGTCACGTCCAAGCCAATAATACGTTCGAACGAACGGCCCGAAACCATAACATCGTCGCGCACAAATAGGCGAATCTCGGCGGAAGAAATCTCGATCACCGCACGCGCCTCACCAAAGCGGTCCAAGTTGATCCGCACGCGATTCCTGCTGCTTTCGGGCATTTGCATGCTGAGTTTGCGAAGGCCATTCCACGTGCCACTCATATCGCCCAGGTCGGTGGGCATGTGAAGCTCCACGAGGTTCTTGCGCATGCAGCGGTTCATGAGCAACGGGCGGCCCTTCGAATCCAGATACAGAATGCCCACGGGAATCACGTTGATAGTCTCGATCGTCGAGAACGCCGTGATGTCCTCCTGGCGGTTGCGCACATCCATCAAAAGCGCCGCGATGGAGCGGAATAGGAAGAACGCGCCCTCCGCGATAAGGACCGCGGTCCATGCCGGGCCCATGGCATAAACCACCGGCGGCGTCACGGCGGCAACGAGCAGCAGTTCGGCCAACATAACGGGGCGACGATAGTGCACCATAAGCACCGCGCCGTAGAAAAAGATCGCAGCGTTGAGCCATAGCAGCGCGCCAGCCGCCTCGGCGGCGACGTGAGGCGGCGCCACCAAATACGAGCCAGACAACGCGAACAAGATGACGGCCGAGATAATCAAGTGCAGCACAAGGCTCGCCTCGTAGGCACAAATCACTTTGCGGTTGTAGGACGAGCGGCGCGATGCGATGAGCGGAACGTGAATGGTCTGCAGGCACGCCGCCAGAGCAAAGACGATATCGAGCGCAACGATTTGGGGAAGGATAAGCGGAATCTGCATCGTCACTCACCTGCCCGCGGCATCAATACGATCATGCGCAGCTGACCGGGCTCGCCCTCAAGGCGATATGCCACGTTGCGCCCCTGCAGCGCGCTTTCGAGTTCGTGGGCAGCCGGCGTCTGCGACAAGTCCTCCTCGTCATTGGAGAAGAGCGTGGCGCGCAGCTCCACGCTGCACGAATCGTGGTCGCTCAGGTGATACATGAGCGCCGGATGGTCGGTGGTGTAAGCGAAGAACGCAAAATCGTACACGCAGTCGTACAGCGCGCTCACCGCACTGGCATGCATGGGGCGCCGTATGGCAATAATCGAGGCGCAGTCGACATCAATGGTGCGCAGATCGCTTGCCATCTCGTTGGCGATCAGTTGGATACGGTCGCGATCAAAACCGCTCTCCCCGTGCTGCGCCAGCGTGAGCGAGCCTTTGCGCTTGCAATAGGCGACAAACATCTTGGCACACTGCAGCATGCGGTACCGCTCGTGCGAGGATGCCTCATCGGTTAACGGCGGCAGCGAGCTCAGCAAGCCATACATCTCGCCGAGTGCGCGGGCAAGTGCCTGGTCAACGTCTTTGACCAACAAGGCCTCGGCCTCTTGATCTGCCAGATGCGCCTTAAGGTCGTAGTCGGCCGTGAGCAGTTCGTTTTGGCGCTGCAGTTCCATACGCCGATGCGCCAGCTCGCGGTTGAGTTCGTTGACCTCCGATACGTCCTGAGCAAGCAGGGCCGACCCGCCCAACAGTGGAAAGGAGCGATACATCACATCGGGATTGGAAACGACGGCAAAGGCGTGGGAGTGTCCGAGTTCTTGAGCGCGCAGCTCCTCGCGCACGCCCGCCGGAATCGGCTTTGATACCGGCGTGGCATAAACTTCCTGCAGGTCGCGCGTTAGGACCTTAAGGTCGAGCGGCAGGGTATCGAAGATGCCGGCGATGTCGTGATACGACGGAATGACGCCGCAATCGAGGCAAATCTCGAGCGTCACCACGCACAGCACGCAGTAGACGAGCGAAAAGTTGAGCTTCCATGCCCACGGCACGCGCAGGGCATACGAGATGGCAAAGAACGCGCCGCCCAGCAGCACGAGTGCCGCCGTGCCCGAAAAGCGCTGAATGCGGAAAGACGCAGACCGACCCACCAAAATGAAAAAGGCGACAAAGTTAAAGGCCGTCCATATGAGCACGGCGAAATAGCCCCAGCCGTACGTGTAGTCGTTGCTCCAGGTGTCACTTGAGCGATCGAAGTGAAAGACCTGCTGGTGAAAATCGTTGGTGAGCACAAACCCAATGAGCAGGATGGCCGCGACCCACAAGGCCGTACGATAGCGGCGGCCCGCACGATGTTGCTCCAGGCCCGCAAGGCGCAGGCCGCAGAGCTGATAGAGCAGCGGAACGAGCGTCATGGGCACGTAGTACAGGTACCACAAGATCGTGGCATAGAACGGCGTGAACGACTTGTACTTGAGGATGACCTCGATCATCCACAGGGCGCAGATAGTGGCAACGGCAACGAGGCGCCGGCGCAAAACGTAATCCAAACAGCGCAGGTAAACCAACACGCCCCAGATTGAAAAGGCGATCGCAGCGACAAGCAGCGGAATCGAGCTCGAATGGATAAGCCCGTCCACGACCTCTTTGGACACCTCGCCATAGACAGGCACGGTGTTGGACAGCTTGGGGTCGGAGGCGAATAACGCCGGCAAGACTGCCAAAAGCAGAAGAAATAGTGCGGTTATGACGCCGGCAATGACGAAGGCGCGGCGACGGTACACCAGGTGCGTTATGCCAACGAGGAATCGCGGCATGGCGAAGAGCCTGCCGCCCCTGGGATCCGCCACGGGTGCGGATCGGGTGGCCGTGTGTCCGATATGTCGTTCGCGGGTACCCATAGTGCTTTTAGTGTACCGACAGGCAGGCTCAAAAAACGGGCCGCATGTCCCAAAATCCGCAGACGGCAAAGAGTGTCCCCAGCGACTAGTCGTTTAAGAACGTCCCCAATGACTACAAATGACGAGAGTGGATAATCTCCCACTTTGAGCCCACAAACAAGCCAAAAACGGGAGATTATCCACTCTCATTCTGCGGGCACTCA
>JAIIUG010000119.1:0-5365 GCA_022739635.1 Collinsella sp.
CCATCGCGGCCGACACCATCGTCACCTTCGATGGCAAGCTTTTGGGCAAGCCGGCAAACGAGGACGAAGCCCGCACCATGCTCCACGAGCTCTCGGGGCGCACGCACCAGGTCGCAACCGGCGTCTGCATCGTTAGAGCCGGAGACGTAACAGCCCCGCACGCCGCCGAGAGCCTGTCGTTTGTCGATGTGACCGACGTGACGTTCTATGAGCTCACCGACGAGCAGATTGAGCGCTACGTCGCCTCGGGCGAGCCCATGGACAAGGCAGGCGCCTACGGCATCCAGGGCGTCGGCGGGCGCATGCTCGTGCATGATATTTCGGGCGACTTCTACAACGTGGTGGGCCTGCCCATCGCACGCGCCGCACGCGCGATTCAAAAACTATCGTAATTGCATCTGGCGCTGGGTATCCCCCAGCGCCTACAATTTCGGCGTACCGTACGGATCCCGACCGGGCATAAGGCCCAGCGGAAAACCGATAGGAGTAAAACATGGATACACTGCTTGAGGCCATTGACGTTTGCGATGTCGATGGCTTTTGCTTTGGCAACTATACGGACGAGGAGGCCGGCACCGGTTGCACCGTAATCGTGGCACCCGAGGGCGCCACCGGCGGTGTTGACGTTCGCGGCGGTGCCCCGGCATCGCGCGAGACCGACCTGCTGCGTCCCGAAAACACCGTGGACAAGGTCCACGCCGTCTGCCTTTCGGGTGGATCGGCATTCGGTCTGGAGGCCGCAAGCGGTGTCGCCCGCGAGCTCGAGAGCCGCGGCATCGGCCTTCCCGTCGGCCCCACGCAGGTGCCCATCGTGTGCTCCAGCTGCATCTTCGACCTCGCTTTTGGCGACCCCACCGTACGCCCCGACATTGAGGCTGGCATCTCTGCCGTGCGCGAGGCGCTCGACAACACCCCCACCACGCTCGAGCAGGGCAATGTAGGTGCCGGCACGGGTGCCACCGTCGGAAAACTCATGGGGCCCGCCACCTGCATGAAGGCCGGCCTTGGCGCTGCCGCCGTGGCGCTCGGTCCCGTTAAGGTAGGCGCCGTGGTTTCGGTCAACGCCTGCGGCAATGTCGTCGACCCCTTCACCGGTGAATGGGTCGCTGGTATGCGCGCCGCAGCAGATAGCGACCAGATCGTCGACATGGAACTCGCAGCCTTTGCCGCAGCCGGCTCCATGCAAATGCCACTCGACCGCACCAACACCACCATCAGCTGCATCGTCACCAACGTTGAGCTCACCAAGGCTCAGGCCACCAAGGTCTCCCAGATGGCCGCAGACGCCTATGCGCACGCCATCCGCCCCACGCACACCACGAACGACGGTGACACCATCTACACCCTCGCCAGCGGCAAGCTAGGAGCCCAGGCAAGCGCCGCCGTTCCCTTGGACCTGTTGGGCATGCTCGCCGTAAGGGCTTTGCAAACCGCCATCGTAAACGGAGCCAAAACCGCCAAAACCTCCCACGGCATCCCGGGCGCCGCGAAGTAAACCAGCCCGTCCGGTTGCCCGGTGGGGCTTGGTTATGTTTGCTGCTCTACAGTCCTGGCTCGCACGAAGAGCACATTAAGTGCTCTTCGGCTCGTGCGGAACTCGCGACAAACATAACCAAGCCCCACCGGGCAACCTACTCAACAAGATCCCTTTCAGCCCAGGCCCCTGTGTACCGCGCGTCGAAGATCTTCAAATTCACCTATCTGACAATCGATTTATAGCAGAGGCCCCTTGGCCTTTAGTTTGATACAAGTTCCGCACGAGCCGGAAAGCACTTAATGTGCTTTCCGTGCGAGCAGGACTGTTCGCAGTAGCAAACTAAAGGCCAAGGGGCCCAGTCAACCTATCAGCAGCGATTACTCAGCAGTTAGTTGAATTTGAAGATCTTTGAGGCAAGATGGTATAGGCCAAGTGTGGTTTTGTCTCCGGCCCGTCCATGCAGGTTGGTAAAGAATCCGACCACGCCGTAGCGAGCGCGACGATACATGCGCTCGTCGTACTCCTTCAGGTCCTTCCACAGCGTCTTTAGGCGCTCATCGGCACAATCTTCCTCGGAAAGCTTGGTGAGCACCGAGCAAATCGCCATCATCATGGTGAAGTAGCCCATCATGTACGAACGCAGACGCGAGGACTCAACGTCCTGGTACAGGTGGAACGATTCCATCATGATGCGCGTTACGCGGAACTGCTGACCCAGGCGCTTGACCATTGTGGCCTCATTGACGCTCTGGCCCTCGCGACCGATAAAGTAGCGATAGAGGTCGATGTCGGCGTAGTACATGGTCTTGCAGCGCGGCAGCGGCACGTATGCGTAGATATTATCCACGTAGAACGTGTGTGCCGGCATAGGCAGATTGGACTCGCGCAGTACATCGGTGCGATAGCACAGGCTGTGCATGAGCAAGTTCTGATCGGGACGGAAGTGTCCGATCTGGTCCCAAGAGAAAATCTTTTTGCGCGGCAGGGCAAACTTGTAGCCAATAGCGGTATGCGTGCCCTCGTAAACCTTCTCGTACACGTAGTTCGAGATAAACAGGTCGACGCGCTGGTCGCGCTCCTCAAAGCCACGCAGAATCGACAGCATGGTCGAAAGCGCCGCACCGTCGAGCCAGTCGTCCGAGTCGACAACTTTGTAATAGGTGCCCTGCGCCTCGCGCAGACCCGAAAGGACGGCAATACCGTGGCCGCCATTCTCCTGGTGCACCGCGCGGATGATTCCAGGATAACGGGCCTCCCACTCGTCGGCCTTGGCGGCCGTCTCGTCCTTGGAGCCGTCGTCCACCACGATAATCTCGATATCGGTGGCGTAATTGCTCCCCTCCAAGATGGAGGTGATGCAATGGTCCATGTCCTTGGCGGCGTTATACGAGGGAATACCGAATGTTATGACTTTATGCATGGCAGGCGATAATCTCATCCGAAAGATCGAGGGCAGAATTGGTCACGGCATCCATATCGTAGTAACGATACTCGGCCAGACGACCCACCGGGTGGAAGTTCGTCAGGTTCTGGACGCGCTCAAGATAGCGCTCGTAGAGCTCACGGTTCTCGGGCTCCAAGATAGCGTAGTACGGCGTCTCGCCCGAGCCGGGCGTATAGGCCTTGGAGTACTCCTTCATGATGGTGGTCTTGCCGGGCAAAACCTGACCGGTCATGTTCTTGAACTCGGTGATGCGCGTATAGTCCTCGCTCGTGGTGTAGTTGACGGTGCCCACGGGCTGGAACTGGTCCATATCGAGCGTCTCGAACTTCATATCGAGCGTGCGGTACGGCAGCGCGCCCAGGTCGAGGTTGAACAGCTCGTCGAGCGGACCGGTGTAGACGATCTCACCACCATAGACCTTGCCGTCAATCTTGACGGTGGTCTCGTCGATTTCAAAGAGGTCACGGGCGTCCACGTCGCAGAACACATCAATCAGATCATGATCGAGCATATGCTCGAACAGCGCGGTATAGCCGTCCTGCGGCATGCCCTGGAAAGGAGCCTGCGGGAAGTAGCGATCGTCATCGCCCACAAAGACGGGGACGCGGCCGGTGATCGAGGGGTCGATCTGATCGGGCGTCTGGCCCCACTGCTTCATGGTGTAATGCAAAAAGACGTTCTCATAGACATAATCGGCGACCTCGGCAAGATCCGGGTCGTTCTTCTTGCGCAGCTCCATAATGGGCACCTTGACGTCCTTGCCAAAGGTCTCCACGAGCTTCTGATACAGTTCCTCGCCGCGCTCATCGCCAAAGGCGAGCTTAAGGCTCGCATGGTTAAAGGGCACGGGCATAAGGGTACCGTTGATGTTGGCGAGCACCTTGTGCTGGTAGTCCGTCCACTTGGTAAAGCGCGACAGGAAATTGTGGACGCGCTCGTTAAAGGTATGGTAGATGTGCGGACCATACTCGTGGACCAGGATTCCCGCCTCGTCAGTGCAGTCGAAGGCATTGCCCGCAATGTGGCTACGGCGCTCCAAAACGGCAACACGATAGCCGATGGTTTCGGCAAGACGGCGGGCGCAAACGGCACCGGCATAACCGGCGCCGACAACGATCATGTCGTACGCACCGGCATTAAAGCCTTCAGGCAGGCCTGAGGTAATCTGCATCGATACTCCTTGTCAAAAGCCACGTGCTCGTTAGCTGGGCTTTTCTCGAACATTCTTCGAGACATATTTATCAGAGCGATTATAGCGCTAATGCGTCCTATAATGAGCTTGCCACACAAGGAAAGCTCAAGCACCGCGGCGTACATTATTGAAAGGTAAACCCGCTAGCAGCGGGTTTATTCGTGAACAGCCGGGCGCCTGGAGCTTAGTGAAACGCTTGTAAGGAGTAACATGAGCGATTTCCTTAACCGTATGAAGTCTGCCGCCAAGGCCGACCTTAAGACGATCGTCCTGCCCGAGGGCGAGGATCCGCGCACCATCGTCGCAGCCACCAAGATCATCGAGGAGGGCCTGGCAAAGCTCGTCATCCTGGGCAACCCCGACGAGATCGACGTTCCCGGCGCTACCGTCATCGACCCGCGCAATGCCGAGAAGCACGAGGAGTACGCGCAGAAGTTTGCCGAGCTCCGCGCTAAGAAGGGCGTTACCATCGAGCAGGCTCGCGCCCAGGTGATGGACGCCACCTACTTTGGCACCATGATGGTCAAGATGGGCGACGCCGACGGCCTGGTCTCCGGTGCCTGCCACTCCACCGCCGACACCCTGCGCCCCGCGCTGCAGATCCTCAAGACCGCCCCGGGCACCAAGCTGGTCTCGGCCTTCTTCGTGATGTGCACCGACACCCCGCAGTTCGGCACCGACGGCACGCTGATCTTCGCCGACTGTGGCCTCAACATCAACCCGTCCTCCGATGAGCTCTCCGAGATCGCCATCGCCTCCGCTCACTCTTGGTCCACTTTCATGGGCAATGTTGAGCCGCACGTGGCCATGCTTTCCTACTCCACCATGGGCTCCGCCGGTGGCGAGGTCGCCAAGAAGGTCCAGGAGGCTGTGAAGTTCTGCAAGGAGAAGGCTCCCGAGCTCGCCATCGACGGCGACCTGCAGCTCGATGCCGCTATCGTCCCCACCGTCGCCCAGCTCAAGGCTCCCGGCTCCTCCGTCGCCGGTAAGGCCAACGTGCTCGTGTTCCCCGACCTCGAGGCCGGCAACATCGGCTACAAGCTGGTCCAGCGCTTCGCCGGCGCTGACGCCTACGGCCCCATCCTGCAGGGCATCGCCAAGCCGGTCAACGACCTGTCGCGCGGCTGCTCTGCCGACGACATCGTGGGTGTCGTGGCCATCACCGCCGTCCAGGCTCAGATGGCTGAGTAGCGTACGCACTCGCCCGAAGGCCGTACGGGCTAACCCCTGAAAACGTCCTCGACCAATGAAG
>JAIIUG010000120.1:0-5159 GCA_022739635.1 Collinsella sp.
CTCACCTAGCGCCAGCTACCGTCTGCGACCTTTTCATAGCATTTATGCATAGTATCTGTTATGGAATGAATCATGCTGCACCAGACGCACCCGTCAAGTCCGCGGCAAGATTTTCGTCAAGTACACGGCGCGCGCTCAGAAAAAAGGCCCCCGCAAAGCGGAGGCCTTCGGCAAAGCTATATCGAGGTGATAGGCTTTCGCTACTCGCAGAGCGAAAGGGCGGCCTCGTCGGCAACGACAACGCAGTTGGTGTGCAGCTGCAGGATCGAGGCAGGGCACTCGGGGGTAACCGGACCAAAGCACATGTCATGCACGGCCTTGGCCTTGGCCTCGCCATTGGCGACAACCAGGATCATGCGGGCATACATGATGGTCTGAGTGCCCATGGTGTAGGCCTGACGGGGCACGTCGTCGATGCTGTCGAACAGGCGGCTGTTGGCCTGAATGGTGCTCTCGGTGAGGTCGACGCAGTGCGTACCCTTGGAGAAGTGGTCATCGGGCTCGTTGAAGCCAATGTGACCGTTGTTACCGATGCCGAGCAGCTGCAGATCGGGGTAACCGGCGGCAGCGACAATCTCGTCGTACTCAGAGCAGGCAGCGGCAGCGTCGGGATTGGAGCCATCGGGCACATGCGTGTTGTTCAGGTCGATGTTAATGTGATCGAAGAAGTTCTCACGCATAAAGTAGTGGTAGCTCTGGGGATCGTCGTGCGAAAGGCCACGATACTCGTCGAGGTTGTAGGTGCTGACCTCGGCAAAGTCGACGTCGCCCTTCTTGTACCAAGCGGCGAGCTGCTTGTAGGCGCCAATCGGGGTGGAGCCGGTGGCAAGACCCAGCACGCAATCGGGCTTGAGGATAACCTGGGCCGAGATGATATTGGCGGCCTTGCGGCTCATATCCTCGTAGTCTTTAGCTTTAATGATCTTCATTACGCGTCCTTTCTCGTACAAGAGAGGCAAGGCTCCCCTTACAAGCACTTGCCCGCGGCCCGCGTCGGCCGCAACCAACGTGTGCGGCCACCAGGGCGAGGTCGCGTAATGTATGTGTCTCGTGTCTACCCGCGTCGAGGCCCCTGCCCGTCCACGGTGACCCAAAGCTGTTTAGCTTCGGACAAATCCCATCTTGCCACGGAGGGCGCCCTCTTTCAAGGGCGCCCTCCGTAAACGTGTTTGAATTGTAGGCTAAAGGCAAAGCGGAGCGACTAGCGCTCGCGAGCGACGATGAGCTGGTCCATCTCCTCGACATGCTCGCCAACGGAGCCCTTGATGCTCGAGAACTCAACGGAGTTGCACACTAAGATGGGAACCGTCACATCGTAACCCTCGGCAGCAATTGCCTCGCGATCGAACTCGATGAGCACATCGCCCTTATGGACGATGTCACCCACTTGCGCATGTACAGTAAAGTGCTTGCCCTCGAGCTGAACAGTGTCCAAACCAACGTGGATGAGCACGTCCAAGCCATCGACCGTGTTGAGCGCAACTGCGTGACCCGTGGGAAAAATGGCCTCGACCTTGGCGTCTGCCGGCGCAATCACACGCGTACCCGTAGGCTGAATGGCAACGCCCTGGCCCAAAAGGCCGGTGGCAAACGTCTGATCGTTTACCTCGGAGAGCGGAATGACGTCGCCCGAGATGGGAGCATCCAGCGTAAGGACTCGACCACGCATACCAAAAGACCTTAGGACTTTAGTGAACATGCTCCCCCTCGGACATACCAATCAATCAAAACTGCTTTAACAGTTTACCACTTGGCACCCGTTTTTGACCATTAGGGAAGTTCGCGCTTGACAACCTCGACGATGTCGTCGACAACGCGCTGGGTGAGCTCGTGCGTCTCCGCCTCGGCCATAACGCGAACCAGCGGCTCGGTACCGCTCGGGCGCACCAAGATGCGGCCGCGACCGTTGAGCTCCTTCTCGGCGGCAGCGACGGCGTCCCAAATGGGCTGGCAATCGTCCAGGCCGGCCTTGTTGTCCGAATGCACGTTGACGAGCACCTGCGGGTACTTCTTCATGATGCCGGCAAGGTCGGTGAGGGTGCGGCCGGTGCGCTTGAGCACGGCCAGCAGCTGCAGGGCCGTCACCAAGCCGTCGCCGGTGGTGTTGTGCTCCAGGAAGATGATGTGGCCGGACTGCTCGCCGCCGATGACGGCACCGTCCTCGAGCATGCGCTCAAGAACATAGCGGTCGCCCACGGCGGTCTGAACCATCTCGAAGCCCTGCTCCTTCATGGCAATGGAGAAACCCAGGTTGCACATAACGGTCGAGACGATCTCGGAATTGGCGAGCTTGCCGCGAGCGGCCAGGTCGGAGCCGCAGATGGCAAGAATGTAGTCGCCATCGATCTCGTTGCCCTCGCTGTCCACGAACAGCACACGATCGGCGTCGCCGTCGTGGGCCAGGCCGATGTCGGCGTGGGTGCGCAGCACGAGCTCGCGCAGGGGCTCAAGGTGCGTAGAGCCGCACTCAACGTTAATGTCGGTGCCGCAGTAATCGGTGTTGATGGCATGAACCGTGGCACCTAGGCGCTGCAGCGCGGCGGGCGTGGTCTGGCAGGAAGCACCGTGGCCGCAGTCGACGGCAACAACCAGTCCGTCGAGCTTAAGGCCGTCGAGCGTGCTGATGGCATGATCGACATAGGCCTTGCGGGCATCCTTCATCTTGATGATGTGACCCACACCGGCGCCGGTCGGCAGCGTGTCGGCAGCCATGGCCTCCTCGGACATGACCCAGGCGCTGATCTCTTCCTCGACAGCATCGGGAAGCTTCATGCCCTTGCGGCTAAAGAACTTGATGCCGTTGAACTCCGGCGGATTATGCGAAGCGGAGATGACGATGCCGCCGTCGAGCTCATTTTGAACGGTGAGCAGTGCCACGGCCGGCGTAGGGATAACGCCGCAGCAGTGCGGACGGCCGCCCTCGGCCATGATACCGGCGGTCAGAGCACTCTCGAGCATGGTGCCCGAAAGACGCGTGTCGCGGCCGATGCAGATGTCTGGACCAAGGAACTTGGTCGCCGCACGGCCAAGGCGAAACGCGAGGTCGCACGAGAGGTCGGCGTTGGCGACGCCACGGACGCCATCGGTACCGAAGATGTTCTGGGGCATAGGATCGCTCCTTCCCTAGTGGGCAAAACGTAGTCGCCCACCCTAGTCGAAAAAGAAAAGCGGGACCCGCCGAGCAATCGGCAGGCCCCGCTTGTACATTGTATCTCGTAAGGAGATAAAACCTTAGCGCTTGGAGAACTGGGGAGCGCGGCGGGCCTTCTTGAGGCCGTACTTCTTGCGCTCGACCACGCGAGCATCGCGCGTAAGGAAACCGGCCTTCTTGAGGTCAGCGCGGTAATCGCCAGCGTTCAGAAGAGCGCGAGCGATGCCCAGGCGCAGAGCGCCGGACTGACCGGAGATGCCGCCGCCATCGCACAGAGCGATAACGTCGAACTGACCGGCGGTGTCGGTCACCTTGAAGGGAGCAAGGGCGTTCTCAACGAGCTGATGGCGGCCGAAATACTGCTCGGCGTCACGCTTGTTGATGGTCACCTTGCCGGTGCCGGGGACGAGACGGACGCGGGCGACGGCGTTCTTACGACGGCCGGTACCCTGGTAGACAACGGTGTTCTCAGCCATCTTTAAGCCTCCAGCTCAATCTTCGTGGGGTTCTGGGCAGCGTGCGGATGCTCGGCACCAGCGTAGACCTTAAGCTTGGTCATCTGGGCACGGCCGAGGGTGGACTTGGGCAGCATGCCGCGAACGGCGCGCTCGATGACCTTCTCCGGGTGCTTCTCCATAGCCTGGCGGAAGCTCTCAGCCTTGAGGCCGCCATTGTAGCCGCTGTGGCGATAATAGGTCTTCGTGTCGGCCTTGTTGCCGGTAAGCTGGACCTTATCGGCGTTGATGACGACAACGAAGTCGCCGCAGTCGCTGTTGGGCGTGAACTGGGGCTTGTTCTTACCGCGCAGGATCATTGCGATCTGGGTGGCAAGACGGCCCAGGACAGCACCATCGGCGTCGACGAGAACCCAGTTGCGCTGGACCTCGCCCTGCTTGGCGTAGTGAGTCGATTTCGAAATCACTTAGACTCCTCCATGTACAGTACGTGTTGTTACAGAGATTCACGGGGCTCTGCAAGTAACCCGTCCATATTACCCCGCTCGCCGCCCGAGTCAACAGGTATTTTGGCTCCGACCAGAGTTTCTGCACATGTCATCCATGGGTCATGACGTCGCGACACTAGCGCTCGACAAATGCCTCGATATCACTCAGTAGGCGCTTTGCCTCCTGGCGGCCCTGAATATACAGGTCGAGGAGCTTTGCCGGATCATGCTCAACGTGACCGACCTCGACCGGCTTTTGCGGAGCAACGACCAGCGCGCGGCCCTCGCGCTCATACTTCCACAGATGCATGCGCTGGATGTTATAGCGGTCGTGGCGCGTCTCGATAGCCTCAAGCAGGTAGGGGTAGTCGGCATAGCGAGCGCGTGCGGCGGGCATAAACTCGTAGGGCTTTTTCTCGTACGAGCGATCCTGCGTGACAATGACGACTGCACGGTCGAAGCCGGCCTCCTCCAGCACGTGCTCGATGGGGACCGAATCGGCTACGCCGCCGTCGACGTATTTGTGCCCATCGATCTCGACCGGCGGCGTCACCAGCGGCAGCGACGTCGAGGCGCGCACGGCGTCGAGGTCAAGTACGGCGCTTTTGACCGGCAGGTACGCGGCGGTTCCAAAGAGCATGTCCGTCGCGACGGCGTACATCTCGATGGGGCTCGCGTCGAACGTCTCGTTGTCAAAGGGATCCAGGCGGTCCTGGACATCGTTGAAGATAAAATCGTAACCCACGATGGAGCCCGTGGACGCAAACGATGCGGCGCCCATGAAGCGGTTGTCATTGCAGAAAGCCAGGTTGATGCGGTTGGCACGGCCGATCTGATGCGACTTGTAGTTCACGCCGTTGAGAGCGCCGGCCGATACGCCATATACCGCCGGAATCTCGACGCCGGCCTCCATGAGAACGTCGAGTACGCCTGCGGTAAATTGCCCGCGGAAGCTGCCGCCCTCCAAAACGAGCGCGACCTTGCCGGCGTTCTTTGCCTTATCTTCTGCAGTCATATTGACCTCCTGCGATTGCGTTTTGGCTTTCTTCTACCCAGTTTTGGAAT
>JAIIUG010000121.1:0-5028 GCA_022739635.1 Collinsella sp.
CGTAAACTATAGTTTACGTTTTGCCGAATACACAGGAGTTTTCTATGTCGGATTCTTCGGTCCGTATGTACCGAGCCACGCTTCGCACAAACAGCGCACCGCCCAAGCTCGTCGTCGTTGAAGCAGAATGCCTTTCGCCCGATGAGCGCACAGCATTTGCATTGCTATCAAGTCGCATCGCCGCCGTTCTGGTCCCTTGCCCGGTGCAAGGTGAACTTGCCATCCAATGCCAAGCGCACAGCTGCTCGCTCAAGCAGGCTGCCGTAATCGCAACCAGCCAACGAGGTCTGCCCCTTCTCCTGGAAGCCGGTATCGCACTTGCCCTTCGCGGCGCCGGATACGAAAACGAGGCCGCCGCCGACATGGTCTTTAAACCACGATCGAGCGGCGGCCTCGCAGCAGCCATTGAATATGCGTGCAGGCTCGTTGCCTAAAAGGACAAGCTAGAAACCAAAGCCAAAGCCCGTTCCAGTAATCGCCGAATACATAAAGTAGACGTTGATTACGTTGAGGAACACGCCCGTGATGCAGCCGTTGCGCAGGTAGCGCTCGCACGCAAGACGTGCCATCACAGCGGAGTCCTCGTTGTTCTTTGCCTGGCGTCCCGCCGTAAAGTACGTCGCCACGCTCAGCAGCAGGTTGAGCACCGGCAGTGCCAGCAGCTCGTAGCTCTTACCCCAGCGCGTCACCTCGCCGGCGGCGTTAAACTTCGTTGCCACCTCGGGGCCAATGTTGGGGATAACACACGCTGCAACCACCAGCGGAATCACCGCAAGTACGAGCAGCGCGATGCCCATGTAGCCGGCTTTTTTGCCATATTTAAACATATGCGTCGTCCTTACACGTTAAAGCGGAAGTGCACGACGTCGCCATCGGCCATGACATAGTCCTTGCCCTCAATACGCAGCTTGCCGGCGGCCTTGGCGCCCTGCTCGCCGCCGAGCTCGATGTAGTCGTCGTAGCCAATAACCTCGGCCTTAATAAAGCCGCGCTCAAAGTCGGTATGGATAACACCGGCGGCCTGCGGAGCGGTCGCGCCCTGACGAACCGTCCAGGCCTTGACCTCCATCTCGCCAGCCGTAAAGAACGACTGCAGGCCGAGCAGCTTGTAGGCTGCCTGCGCGAGAACGTCCAGGCCGGGCTGCTCCAAGCCCAGGCTCTCCAGGTAGTCGGCGGCGTCCTCGGGATCGAGCTCGGAAAGCTCGGCCTCGATCTTGGCGCAGATGGGTAGCGGCTTGACACCGTCGATGGGCGCCAAATCGTCGTTGAGCATATCCTCGTCCACGTTGGCCACATACAGGATGGGCTTCATAGTGAGCAGGAACAGGCCCTTAGCGGCAGCACGTTCCTCGTCGGCCATCTCCATGGACGCGGCGCGCTTACCCTCGTTGAGCCAGTCGAGCAGGCGCTTGGCGACCTCGAACTTGGGCATGAGCTCCTTGTCGCGCTTGGCCTCCTTCTCGAGCTTAGGCAGCTGCTTCTCGAGCGTGCCCATGTCGGCCAGGATAAGCTCGGTCATGATGGTGTCGGCGTCACCGGCGGGATCGACGAACTCGCCCGTGCGGCCCACCTCGCGCATAACGTTGGGGTCCTTAAAGTAGCGCACGACCTCGCAGATGGCGTCGGTCTCGCGAATGTTGGCCAGGAACTGGTTGCCCAGACCCTCGCCCTCGTTGGCGCCCTTCACCAGACCTGCGATGTCGACGAACTCGACCGTCGCCGGCACGATGCGACCCGGGTTGACGATGTCGGCGAGCTTTTGCAGACGGCTATCGGGCACATCGACGATACCCACGTTGGGGTCGATCGTGGCGAACGGGTAGTTGGCGGCAAGGCCGGTCTTTTTGGTAAGCGCGGTGAACAGCGTCGACTTGCCCACGTTGGGCAGGCCCACGATACCGATGGAAAGGGACACGACAGCTCCTTTTGGTACAAGCATTTCAAACTGCATAAGTATAGCGCCGCCGCAGCATCTGGGCGAACCCGGACGCCACGGCGGCACGAATGAAGCAGAGATAGAGGTCGCTGACTAGTCCGCGAGCTTTTCCACCTGGTCGAGCATCTTGTCGAGCTTGGCCTTTGCCTCGGCCTTGACCTTCTGGGCTTCTTCGTGAGCCTTCGCCTTCTGGGCAGCCTTTTCCTCGGCTTCGGGATCGACGACAACCAGATTGGACGCGTCATGCTTAACTAACTTGAGCGCATGCTCGGGGCACACCTTGACGCAGGCACCGCAGCCCAAACAATACGTGGACTCCAACGCAAAGCGGCCGCTTCCCACCAAATCGCAGGCGAACGTGGGACATACATTGACACACTCGCCACACGACGTGCACTTGTCAAAATCACACTCAGGCGTGCTCACCTGCATGTTCTGGGCAAGCTCGGGGTGGTTTTGCAGCGTCGAGAGCACCAGCTGCCGCCCGTGCGTGAGCGAACGGCGACGCTTGGTCGTCGTGGTGCCGCACATGGTGTTGAGCGTACGCTCCAACTGGGTAATCTGATGGCGATGGGCTTTGAGCTTCTGCGTCACCGAGGCCAGTGCCGCCGTTGCCGGATTGAGCTTTGTCACGGTAAGGCCCGTGGTGCGGGCGATCTTTTCCATGTACTCCTTGCGCTCGTACTCGCGGCGCTTATGGCACTTGAGGCTTTTGGGATCGACCTCCAGACCCATGCCCGTGCCCGCCCACTCCTCGGCGGTAGCAATGGCCTCGCCCAGGATGTCCTCGCCACCGGTGTTACGGCACTTATCGCACACGCCCAGCGGCAGGTACACGCTCACGTTGGGATAATCGGCCAGCACCGAGAACCAGGTCTCGGCCGTAATATCGCCCACACAGGCGACGACGACTTCATTTTCGCGCGGCATGCGCTTGAGGGCGCGCGTGCAGGTGACGTAGGCGGTCTCATGGCTCGTAGCAGCAGAGACGATATCGTCATACAAGTTTTTGGGCGCCAGACGCGGCGAGATGATCGCCTCGGTCGGACAGGCAGCGGCGCACAGGCCGCACTTGCGACAGGAGTCGAGGATCTCGATAGCGTCTTCCTCGACCTCGATAGCGTTGACCGGGCACACATCCATGCACGCGGTGCAACCGCTCTTTTCGTTTTTGCAGGTCAAGCACGGAATGGTGTTGCCGCGCGGACGCTCCTTGTAGTCGGCAGGATTCCACTGCGGCGCCGACGGATCGAGTGCGTCGGTCACACCGCCAAGCGGGTTTTTAAGAAAGTCGAAACCCTTGCTGATTTCGATAATGTCATCAAACAGATCGTGTTCCTGCGCCATGCGCGGCCCCTCCCTGAGCAGTGCAAACAAGCAAGAGATAATGATACGCTATCGGCCCACGCCTCGGGCAAATTACACGCAGAGCACCTTTGAGGCAAATAGCCACGGCCTATCGCCGCCTCGATTGCACAAGGTCAATCAAACGCCAAACTATGCCTCGCGCATGAGCTCGACGAGCTTTTGTTTGGTCACCTTGGCCTGCTCGTTGGCCATATTGCGTTCGTTTCTAAAGGCCGCATTTGCAACACTCTGCAGATCGGCATCGGAAATCTCGCCAAGGCCCAGCTCCTCGAGCGTCGTCGGCAGACCAACGCGCTGACAAAACTCGAGTACCTGTTCAAGCTCGGGCGCACGCTCCAGACGCAGCTGGACCACCAGACCAAACGCTACGGCCTCGCCGTGCATGGCCTTGCACTCGGGCAAAATCGTCAGGCCGTTGGCGATGGCATGCGCCAACGCCAAGCCACCGCTCTCAAAACCGACGCCCGAGAGCAGAATATTGCACTCGATCAGGCGCTCAACCGCCGGCGATATACGTCCCTTTTTGAGATCGCGCTTGGCAGCGACGCCGCATTCCATAAGCGTGTCGTAGCAGGCACGTGCCGCGACCAGGGCCAAGTGTCCCGGCGCGCCACCGTGCTCGTTCGCACCTCTCGCCGCGGCGCACGAACGCGCCTCGAAGTACGTTGCCAGCGCATCGCCCATACCAGCGACCGTCATACGCAGTGGGGCCGCCGCGACCACGTTGGTATCGACCACGACCAGGTCTGGATTCTTCTCGAGCATCAGATAGCGATCGAACGACCCATCCTCGTGATACAGCACCGAAATCGCGCTGCACGGACCATCCATCGAGGCCGCCGTGGGACATACGCACAACGGCAGCTCAGCATAAAACGCTACTGCCTTGGCGATATCGAGCATCTTGCCGCCGCCAATGCCCACCACCATGTCGCAATACTCGGCCCGGGCTTCCTTGGCCATTTCGACAACGGCATCTTCCGTACACGGACCGTTATAAATCTTAAAGAACGGCTCGCTTAGATCTTCGTCCAGAAATCCATCGACGATCTGCCTGCACAGCCGATCCTCGGTGCCCTGGTCAAACAAGACATAGGCAGCGCAGCCCAACCATGACAAATACCTGCCCTGACGCGAAAGTTCGCCCGGCCCCTGAACATACCGGCCGGGACCGCCATAAACCATAGGAAGCGCCATACGAGAATCCGCCCTTCATCAAACAACGATTGGTGCAAAGTAACCTTGCCCCTTTGCACCATAGCAAAAAGGGGCAAAGCCATCTGTTGGCTTTGCCCCTTCCTTAGCTTGATTTACTCATCCATGAGATAGTAGTGGCCCAGTGCGTCGGCACCCAGGATGGCGTTTGCGACCATCTCGGGCGTCACCTCAAACGGCATATTGCACATGGTGTCATCGGGCGCGCACGCGGCCTCGGCAACAATCATGGCCTTCTCGCGCGTAACCTCGGCAACGCCAAGCTCCTTCATCGTGACCGGCAGGCCCAGCTCAATGCAGAAGCCCAAAACTTCCTCGAGTTTCTCAGTCGGAGCGTCCTCGAGTACCAGCTGGACGATGGTGCCAAAGGCGACCTTCTCGCCGTGATACATGCCGTGGCACTCGGGCAGCATCGTCAGGCCATTGTGGATGGCATGAGCAGCAGCAAGGCCCGAGCTCTCAAAGCCAATGCCCGAAAGCAGCGTATTGGCCTCGATGATATGCTCGAC
>JAIIUG010000122.1:0-5004 GCA_022739635.1 Collinsella sp.
GTCGACGAAACTGGAGAGGAGGTATTACGAGCTCCTGTGCGAATTGGAGAGAGCGCTCCCGCAAACTGCCTCTTGACAACTTATAGGAGCGTCGGTTTTGTTTTTGCTCCATGTGGCATGGCCGGGGATGGGCAGTTAAACGTAGTAGATGGGCCCATTTCGTGGCAGGCAGATCATGCGGCGGCCCGTTGCGCCTCCTGTCGTTCGGTTTTTTGCTGGGTGGGTATACTTCCTTTCGCATTAAACGCCGGACTGAGGAGGTATCCAAATGCCGGATAACGGGTCAATACAAAAAAGAGGCGCGCACGAGATGGCTCATGGGCGTCCTGTCCAGATAACCGAGCACACGACGGTAACCGAGCTGCAGCCCAGCTTGTCCGATGTCGTGTGCGCAAACAAAAAGCTACAGATCGGCTTGATTATCGCGCTCGTGGTGCTGGCGCTCCTTTCGGGCTTTGTCGCGCGCCCGCATTTTGCCGATACCAAAACTTGGGACTCCACCATCGAGGTTATCGACCAAAAGAAAGGTAACGTACTGGCGCTCACGACCTCGTGCGTGGCGCTGTCTGCGGGCATTACCGCGCTGCCTGGTGATACGGGAACGCCGGTCGCCGAGCAGCTCGCGCAGCTTTCGGGTAACCTGGGCATCGTGCTCGCCGTGCTCTACCTCGAGAAATATTTGCTCACGATTTTGTGGTCGGTTGGCTTGGGCATCTTAATCCCATTTGCGCTGGTGCTCTTTGCGGTGTCACTCGGCATCCATGGGCGCTGGAGCACGAGCACCGTCCTGCGCCGTGTGGCGACGCGCGTGTTGGTGGTTGCCGTGATCGGCATGGCGCTTGTGCCCGCGAGCGTATGGGTGTCGCAGAAGGTCGATGAAACGTATCGCGTAAGTATTGAGCAAGCTGAGCAAAAGGCAGCGGACGCTGCGGAAAAGACCGATACCGCGGAGAAGTCGACCGAGACCAGCACAAAATCGAGCAAGAAAAAGTCCGAGACCACGGAGTCCAAAAACGTGCTCGAGCAGTTGACTGACGGGGCCTCGAGCCTGGTCACGTCGGTGACCAGCGGTGCCAAGCAGATGACCGACAAGATCGTGCAGCAGGTGACCGACCTCATCGAAGGCGTCATCGTGATGATCGTGACCTCGTGCGTGATTCCTCTACTGGTGCTCGTGGCGTTCCTATGGCTAGGACACGTGCTGCTGGGGATTGATGTCTCCGGTCCCGCGAACTATCTGACGGGTCGTTTCTTGAGCGCTCCGTCCAAACATGCCAAGAAGAGTGGGCAGTCTGAGTAGGCGGCAAAGCGATCTTTGGAAGATCAACCGTAAGAAGGGCGGCCGAGACACGTTCTCGGCCGCCCTTTTGTCTGTTGAACACATGGTCGCTACGTCTGCGCCGGGCTCAAACGGTCGGCAATCAACCGTGAACGGTATTTGTTCAAAAAAGAACAAAGATAAACAAATAATGGTTGCACCCGATGTTCGAATGTGTTCAAATAAACATGAACAGTGAAGAACCGCACATTCAGATGCCCGGACCTGAGCGCGATTCAACACTTCCAAACAGAAACTACGCACCTGCGTATCTCTCAAGGAGGATGTCATGAGGGTTGTAATCGCTTCCGATGCCGACGGTATGTCGATGAAGGAGTCCATCAAGGAGATGCTCATCGCCGACGGTCACGAGGTCGTCGACTATTCCGAGACCCCTGCTGCGGACTTTGTCGATTCCGCGACCGCCGTTGCCAAGGACCTGCTGGAGCACAAGGATTCCCAGGGCTTCGCATTCGATAAGTACGGCGTCGGCTCCTATATGGCCGCCGTCAAGATCAAGGGCATGGTCGTCGCCAACATTTCCGACGAGCGTTCCGCTTACATGACCCGCGAGCACAACGGTTCGCGCATGGTCACCATGGGCCCGGGCGTTGTGGGCACCGAGGTCGCCAAGAAGATCGCCCGCGAGTTCCTGCGCGCCCAGTACGCCGGCGGCCGTCACCAGATCCGTGTCGACATGCTCAACAAGATGGCCTAACGAGAGCCACCGAGAACTCGAACTTCTACCTCAACTTGTGAATTCAGACGAAAGGACGTTCTGATGAAGAAGACCATCGCAATCGGTTGCGACCATATCGTTACGGACGAGAAGATCTATCTGGCCGACCGCCTGGAGCAGGCTGGCTACAAGGTGCTCGACTGCGGCACCTACAGCCACACCCGTACGCACTATCCCATCTACGGTAAGGCCGTGGGCGAGGCTGTTGCCAGCGGCAAGGCCGACTTTGGCGTGGCCCTGTGCGGCACCGGCATCGGCATCACCAACGCCGTCAACAAGGTTCCCGGCGCTCGCTGCGCCCTGGTTCGCGACATGACCTCTGCCCTGTATGCCCGTCGCGAGCTCAACGCCAACATCGTGGGCTTTGGCGGTAAGATCACCGGTGAGTTCCTGATGGCCGACATTATGCTTGCCTTCCTGGAGGAGCCCTACGAGAAGACTCCCGAGCACGACGCCCTGATCGCCAAGATTGACGCTTGCAATAAGGCCGACGCCGAGGCTCAGGCTGACCCGCACTTCTTTGACGAGTTCCTCGAGAAGTGGGACCGCGGCGAGTATCACGACTAAGGAGGTTACGCGGTTTTGCCAAACCGCGTAATGGGTCGACGCTGCGAAGCCATCTGGCGGGCAATCTGCCGTTCAGTTTCGGCGGCATGACCAGAAGGTCAATGCCGCCTCGCTTCACGGCACCTTGCCTCGCCAGTTGGCTTCTCGCTGATGTCTGAGTGACCTGCGGGGTTACCGCTGTTGTTGCGAAGATTTCTGATACGGCAAGCTGCTCCGATAACACGTTTGCTTGCCGAGCTTGTGCGCTTCGTTTTGGCGGTACCCGGCATTCTGCAGCTTTTCAATTGACGGCTCGCGTTTCTGTGAGGGGGCGCGGGCCGGTTTTCTATCAGCCCTATTGACTTGGCGGGCTGTCGTAAGAAAGGGAAGGCTCCTATGGAGTTTATTCTTGATAACGGTTCTATTCGTGTGGCGCTGAGCACGGCTGGCGGATCGTTCACTTCGATTAAAGCTAACGGCCGCGAGTACCTGTGGCAGGGCGATCCTTCGGTCTGGTCGGGCCAGGCGCCCATTTGCTTCCCGATCTGCGGTGGCCTTCGTAACGGCCGCGCGATGACCATGGGCGGCCGCGAGGTCAAGCTTGCCCGCCACGGCTTTGCGCGCAAGCAGGAGTGGAAGCTCGAGGAGCAGGGCGACAACATGGTTGCGCTGAGCCTAAGCTCTGCCGACCACGCCGAGCTGCTCGAGCAGTATCCGTATCCGTTTAAGATTGTTGCTCGTTACACGATCGGTTCGGAAAAGGTGGCCGTGTCGTACGAGGTGACCAATGAGGGTACCGAGGACATGCCGTTTTTTGTGGGTGGCCACCCCGGCTTTAAGTGCCCGCTCGACGAGGGCGAGTCCTATGACGACTATGAGCTTCGTTTTGATCAGCGTGAGGTCGCCGAGCTCTGTACTGCCGTTCCCTCGACGGGCTTGATTGATGTCGAGCATCGCAGCAAAAACCCGATGGTCGGCCACGACCTGCCGCTGACCCACGAACTCTTCGACTTCGCGGAGACCATCTTTGACGTGCTCGACAGCCGCGTGGTTACGCTGACCAAGAAAACCGAGGACAAGGGCGTGCGCCTGACGTTCCCCGATATGCCGTACCTGATTGTGTGGAGCAAGCCCGAGGGCGACTTTGTGGCAGTTGAGCCGTGGGGTGGTCTGTCCACCTGCTCCGACGAGGACGATATTCTGGAGCACAAGCGTGGCTGCCTGGTGGCCAAGCCAGGGGAGACCGTCATCCGCGGCTTTGAGATCGAGATCCTTTAACGAGTTATCGTATGTTTGGGGCCGCGCGTGTCGTGCCCCGGAAACAGGAGTTCAACATGATTCTGACCGTTACCATGAACCCGTCGATCGATACGCGCTATCAACTCGACAAGCTGATCATCGACGACGTGAACCGCGTGACGCCTGAAAAGACCGCTGGCGGCAAGGGCCTCAACGTGAGCCGTGTGCTGCTGCAGTTGGGCGACGATGTGCTCGCGACCGGCCTGCTCGGCGGCCACATGGGTGCCTATATGGCCGAGCTTATGGATGCCGACGGCGTCAAGAACGACTTTGTGCCCATCGCCGGTGAGACGCGCATTTGCCTGAATATCCTGCACGAGGGCAATCAGACCGAGCTGCTGGAGAGCGGCCCGCAGATCGCTCCCGCCGAGCTCGAGGCCTTTACGGCTAAGTTCGCCGAGCTTGCAGCGAAGGCGGATGTTGTGACGCTTTCGGGCTCGCTGCCGCGCGGCGTCGATGCTGGCTACTATGCCGAGCTCGTCAAGATCGCCGAGGAGGCGGGCGCCAAGGTGCTGCTCGACACCTCGGGTGCATCGCTGGAGGCTGCGCTGGAATCTGACGCTAAGCCTGAGCTCGTGAAGCCCAACCTGACCGAGATTAACGGCCTGCTGGGTACGTCCTTTACGACCGATGATGTCGATGCCCTGCGCGAGGCGCTTGCCGCCGATGGCCGCTTTGCCGGTATTCCCTGGGTCGTCGTCTCGATGGGCGCTGCCGGTTCGGTGGGCTTCCATGAGGGCCGCGCGTTCCGCGCCAAGACGCCCGCGATTGCGGCTGTGAACGCGACGGGTTCCGGTGACTCGACCATCGCCGGCTTTGCGCATGCCATTGCTGCTGGTGCCGACGACGTCACGGTGCTCAAGACCGCCAATACCTGCGGCAAGCTCAACGCCATGGATCCCAAGACCGGCCACCTGGTCATGGACCGCTGGGACGAGATCTACAACAGCGTTGTCGTGACTGAACTGTAGGGTTACGGCGTTTTATCAAACGCCGTAACGGCTCGACGCTGCAAACGCCCCTAAGCGGCAATCTGACGTTCAATCGTCGGGCATGACCAGAAGGTCAATGCCCTCCTCTTTCACGTCACCTTGCTCGCTTA
>JAIIUG010000123.1:0-4932 GCA_022739635.1 Collinsella sp.
GGCCAGGTCCGTCCCTAAACCTACCAAAAAGGGACAGGTTTATTTTGGCAGGTTTTATCTGCGGTTTTGTCGGGCGACACGTTCGCCCGGCTTTTTTCTCCGCATGCCTTTTCTGCCTTTCGACTTGGCCCGCGGCGATATACGATAGTGACACCGTGTCCTAGCACCGACTCACCTGGAGGTACTGCCATGTCCCAGACGCTTTCCGCCGGAATCACCCGCGACCGCGCGTTTGAACTGCTCAACGAGCACAACAAGGACCCGTTCCACATCACGCACGGCGAGACCGTCGAGGGCACCATGCGCTACTTTGCGCGCGAGTTCGACCCCGAAAACGAAGAGTTTTGGGGCATTGTCGGTCTGCTGCATGACCTGGATTGGGAGGAGCATGAGGATGACCCCATGAACCACACCATCTATGCTGCCGAGATTCTCGAGGGTGAGGGTGCGACTCCCGAGCTTATCCGCGCCATCCAAACGCACACGTCGGACTTCAACTCTTCGCTGCCCAAGCCCGAGCTGCAGATGGAAAAGATCCTGTTTGCCTGCGATGAGCTCACCGGCCTGATCGGCGCCGCCGTCATCATGCGCCCGAGCAAGAGCGTCATGGACTTTACGACCAAGTCGCTCAAAAAGAAATTCAAGGACAAGCGCTTTGCCGCCGGCTGCTCGCGCGATGTAATTTCGCAGGGCGCCGAGATGCTGGGCTGGGAGCTTCCCGAGCTCTTCGACCGCACCATCGCAGCCATGCAGTCCTTCGCGCCCGATCGCGATACCTTCCAGGCCTAACCTGCCAAAAAGGGACAGGTTTATTTTGACATGTTTTATCTGTGGAAACGCCTCCGTTGTAGTTCTTAACTGCGGAGGCGTTTCCGTTTTCTTGTGACGCCTCGGGACTATTCAGTCGTTGCCGGCAGGTGACTATGCGGCATTCTTTATAATCCACGTTCCCAACCCGGTTAATAACTGAACCTGTTTGATCGTCAGCCCTTCTTTTCGAAGGGCCAGTATCGCTTCGTTGCGAAGTGCCTTGGAGACGGATTTGAGTTCTGTGGGCGCACATCCCGCGACGTTTTGCACGACTGCCGCACCAAATTCACTTAGATCTTCCTCTCGCACCTTTGCCGTTGCGCTCGGACGATAGGGCAGCGTGGGTACACTTTTCATGAACTTGAAATATGAGCGCGGCGTCGGAAAAAGTGCGTCGACAATGTCCCCGGTGACATGCGGCCGAGACCTTGCTCCCATTAGGTACTCACGATGGCTGCTCCATGGATAGTCGTCGTATGTCGCCAGTCCTGCTTTTTGAGGATTCAAATGAATATATCGAATTGCTTCGAGCAGATACTCCTCCGATCTAATCGGCGAATCCCAAAACCGCTCCTGAAACACGTGGCCGATATGCCCCGTCCGCGCATTGTACCTGCCCGCATACGATACGGCTACCGCGTGCATCGCGTCGCTCTTACGGTCGTCCGGATCGTCGATGAGCAGATGAATGTGGTTTCCCATAAGGCACCAAGCGATAAGCTCGATATTGTGTTTGGGGAGGATCGCATCGAGGATCTGAAGCATGGCGTTTCGGTCCTCAGCATCGTCAAACAGCAATTGCCCTCCGTTTCCACGCAACGTGACGTGGAAATAACCGGTTGGTGACTTTGAACGAGGTTTTCTCGGCATGGCACCTCCTTTAGCTTAAATGGGCTGAAGATACCTCATTCGGAGGCTTCGGTTGTTGAGATTCACTTCACCGACTATAGCTGCTACCTGCCGAAATGTTATTGCGTTTTCAAATTGATGCTTTTTAATGGTAATTGAGCAAGACGGACACGCTTGTTGTGGATGCGGGCGTTGGTTGCGTCGATCTGGACGGCCCTCGCTTGATTTCATCGCAAATAGGCTTCACGCATTTCCGCGGCGATAGAAAAATGGCTGGGCGCCTAAAAGCAAAACGGTGCACCCAGCCATCTACTAATTGTTCATTGACGTTTGGCCAGATAAAACCTGCCAAAATAAACCTGTCCCTTTTTGGCAGGTTAGTTGAGGGCGGCTTGGGCTAGGCGGGCTTCGGCGTCCTCCTCGGTGACGCCCAGGGCCACGGCGAACTCCTCGATGGAGCGGCGCTTGGCTTCCTTGAGTACGCGCATGTAGTAAGAGCTGGGCTTTTTATCTGCTTCCTCGGCCTGGCGAATGCGGTGCATCATGGTCTTTGCCACGCGGACCGTCTCGGGTGCGCCCAGCTTGAGCTGCTGCTTAAAGTGCGTCTCCTCGAGCGAGCTGTTGCGCTCGGTAAAGGTGTCGCACTCGAGCTCGTCATAATGGCTCAGCAGGTGCTCGGCATCTTGCTGGGAGATGGCGGCATGCAAACGATCGGCCTGCGCCACGGGGTACATGAGGATCGTCTGCGCATGTCCCTGCTTGGTCTCGAGCAACAGCATGGGCTGCGGCGTGTCGTCCCTAAAACCGACGACGGTGCAGACTCCCTGACCCGGATGAATGACGTGTTGACCGATTGAGAACATGCTACCTCCAACTTATACGAATTTCCGTATGTCTAGAATACCACGCTGACGTGCGCAAACCCTGACTTTATGCAGGAAAAGCACACAACTCCGATAGGTAAGAGTATTCGATATGATGCACCGCTCATTCACATGTTTATGCAGTTCAAACGCGTGCATAATCTGCAGGAAAACCGCCAGCTTTGTACAGCCGCGCAAGAGCGGTAGTCATTTTTGTGCATATGCAATATCGATTGGCTTTACCCTGCGACAGTGTGCGTCGCTTGTGATAGAGTGCTACAAACTCTGGCTTTTGCCCTACGAGTGACCAAGAGCTCGGGGGCTTTAACACAAGGAGGATCTATGCCCGAGAAGATTGAAGAGCTGGTACGCGCTGCGCTTGCTGCGGCCCAGGAGGCCGGCGACCTTTCCGCATTTGAACTTGACGATTGCGCCATCGAGCGACCGGCTGATACTTCTCATGGCGAGTGGACCTCCACCATGGCCCTGAAGTCCGCCAAGCTGGCTCACTGCGCCCCGCGCAAGATCGCCGAGGCCGTCGTTGCCCATATGCCCGAGGACCCTGCGATCGAGAAGGTCGAGATCGCAGGCCCTGGCTTCATCAACTTCTACCTCTCCGTTGCCGTCAAGAACGCCATTTTTGGCGAGGCCCGCGAGAAGGGTATGGACTTCGCCAAGTCCAACGTCGGCGGCGGCCTGAAGACCCAGGTCGAGTTCGTTTCCGCCAACCCCGTCGGCCCCATGCACATCGGCCATGGCCGCTGGGCCGCGCTGGGCGACTCCCTCTGCCGCGTTATGGACCATGCCGGTTACGACATCCAGCGTGAGTTCTACATCAATGACCACGGCTCTCAGATGAACACCTTCGGCAACTCCATCAGCACGCGCTATATGCAGCTTGCCGACATCATCGCCAAGCAGGGCGTGGATATCGACGAGGCTCACAAGCTGCTGATCGCCGACCGCGATGCCTTTGTCGCCGACGAGAACGACGAGCACCCCGAGACCCATCCGTATCAGGACAACTTTGCCGAGACTCTGGGCAAGGACTCCTACGGCGGCGACTACATCATCGACGAGGCTGCCGAGTTCTGGCGCACCGACGGCGACAAGTGGGTCGAGGCCGATCCGCAGGAGCGCATGGAGAGCTTCCGTGAGCGCGGCTACGTAAAGATGGTCGACAACATGCGCGATCTCTGCCACGCCGTCAATTGCGACTTCGATCGTTGGTTCTCCGAGCGCTCGCTGTATGTGAAGGACACCGAGGGCGAGACTGCCGGCACTTCCGCCGTCGACCGCGCTTTTGAGAAGCTCGACAAGATGGGATACCTCTACACCAAGGACGGCGCCCTGTGGTTCCGCTCCACCGATCTGGGCGACGACAAGGACCGCGTCCTGATCAAGTCCGACGGCGAGTACACCTACTTCGCCTCCGACGTTGCCTATCACTGGGATAAGTTCCAGCGCGTCGACCACGTAATCGACATCTGGGGTGCCGACCACCACGGCTACATTGAGCGCGTCCGCTGCGTCTGCGACGCTCTCGGTTACCCCGGCAAGTTCGAGGTTCTGCTGGGCCAGCTCGTCAACCTGCTGCGCAACGGCAAGCCCGTCCGTATGTCCAAGCGCAAGGGCACCATGGTGACCCTGCAGGAGCTCGTCGACGAGGTCGGCTCCGACGCCGCTCGTTACACGCTCATCTCCAAGAGCTCCAACCAGATGGTCGACTTCGACATCGAAGCCGTTAAGAAGCGCGACAACTCCAACCCGGTGTACTACGTGCAGTACGCTCACGCCCGCGTGTGCTCCATCCTGCGTCGTGCCGCCGACGTTACCGCCGAGCAGGCCGCCGAGATGGGCATGAAGGCCGTTGCCGCCAAGGCCATCGGTGAGAACGTCGATTACTCGCTGCTGACCGACCCGACCGAGCTCGCCCTTTCGCGTAAGCTCAACGAGCTTACCGACCTTATCGCCAGCTGCGCTCGCGACCGCGCTCCGTTCCGTCTGACTCACTTTGCCGAGGAGCTCGCCGGCGACTTCCACAGCTTCTACGCTGCCTGCCAGGTTCTGCCGAGCGAGGGCCGTCCCGTCGACCCCGAGCTTTCGCGCGCCCGTCTGGCCGCTTGCGACGCCGTCCGCGTAACGCTCGCCCTGGTGCTTACCCTCGTTGGCGTGACTGCCCCCGAGCAGATGTAATCTACGGGTCGTTTGACCGTACAGACTTGGTTGAACTAAGCCTTGAAAGCCCGATCTCCTACTGAACTGCGCCCCAAAACTTGGACGGCTTAAATAAGAACTACGCCGCAAGGGACTGGCTCCGGAACTCCTCCGGGGTCAGTCCCTTCAGTTTAACCTGCCTCCGCCTCGTGTTCCAATGGGCGACGCACGCGTCCAGGTCCGCCTTGAAGGA
>JAIIUG010000124.1:0-4919 GCA_022739635.1 Collinsella sp.
CTTGCCGCATGCGGCAAGAAGGGCGGCGACACTTCCGGTTCTGAGTCCGGTTCGACGCTGAACTTCTACATCAACAACCCGGTCTGCATCGACCCCTACAACGTCCAGGAGGACCAGGGCACTCAGGTCGAGTACCAGCTCTTCGACCCTCTGACCTCTTACGACGCCGAGAAGGGCGAGATCGTTCCGCTGGCCTGCGAGTCCTTTGAGGCTAACGACGACGCCACCGAGTTCACCTTCAAGATCAAGAAGGCTAAGTTCCACAACGGTGACGACGTTACCTCCAAGTCCTTCAAGTTCGGTTGGGAGCGCTTGGTCAACACCAAGTCGGCTATCGCTACCGAGTATGGTCCTTCCGAGGTCGCTTATCACCTTTCCATGGTCGAGGGCTATGACGATCTGCTTGCCGGTAACGCTACCGAGCTCACCGGTGTCACCTGCCCCGACGATGAGACCCTCGTCGTCAAGCTGACTTCCGCCTACGCCGACTTCCCCTTCGTCGCCACCCACCCGGCTCTGGCCCCGGTTCCCGAGTGCGCCGAGTCCGATGCCAAGAGCTTCTACCTTGCCCCGATTGGTAACGGCCCGTTCATGATGGACGGCAAGTGGGAGGATGGTCAGGAGATCAACCTCAAGAAGTTCGACGATTACTATGGCGACAAGGCCAAGATCGACGGCGTTCACTTCCAGGTCATCAAGGACATGGAGACTGCTTACAAGGAGTTCCAGGCCGGTAACCTCGACGTCTGCGACGTTCCCGTTGCTCAGATCGATGCCGCCAAGAAGGACCGTGGCGAGTCCAAGGATGGCTACACCATGAGCGACGGTCAGCGTATGCTGCTCGGCGCTGAGCCTTCCACGTACTATCTGACTTGCAACACCACGGCCGAGCCGTTCAACAACGCCGACCTGCGCAGGGGCATCTCCCTGGCCATCAACCGCGAGGCCATCTGCAAGACCATCTTCAAGGGCACCCGTACTCCCGCCGACGGTATCGTTCCTCCGGGCATCGATGGCTACAAGGAGGGCGCATGGGAGTTCTGCGCCTATGACGTCGACAAGGCCAACGAGTACCTCGACAAGGTTGCTCCTGCCGACGCCAACGGTGACCGTGGCATTAACGTGACGCTGTCCTACAACCAGGACGGTGGCCACAAGGAGATCATGGAGTCCATCATCGGCGACCTCGCCAAGGTGGGCGTCAACGCCGTCTCCGATACCCCCGAGTGGTCTGCCCTGCTCGAACAGTATCAGAACTTCAACTACCAGTTTGGTCGTCTGGGCTGGATCGCCGATTACCCGATTATGGACAACTTCCTGTATCCGCTGTTCCACTCCGACTCCCTCGGTGGCGACAACCGTTCCGGTTACAACAACCCCGAGTTCGATGCCAAGGTCGACGAGGCTCGTACCACGGTTGACGACGAAGAGCGTATCGCGAAGATGCAGGAGGCCGACGCCATGGTCGCTGGCGACTGCCCGGTTATTCCGCTGATGTTCTACACGCACACCCTCGCTGGTTCCGACCGCATCAAGCACCTCTATGTTGATCCGCAGAAGCATGCTGATCTGGGTACCGCTGAGCTCGCATAAGATTTGCAGCTTTGGTGAGGGTCAAGTTTTTACGTAGACCTCATGGGAAACATACAGTTCCCCCTAACCTGGGGTAAACTGGCTGATGGTAATTTTGGGATGCCGGTCTGGCGATCGGCATCCCATTTAGGTTAATCCCTAGATAGGGGAGTGGTATGGGTAAGTACATCGTTAAACGTGTGCTTCAGTTCATCCCGGTATTTTTGGGCGTTACGCTGATTCTGTTCGCCCTCCAGAATATCGTGCCGGGAGACCCGATCAAGCTGATCGGTGGAGACAAGGCTCTGTCCCCCGAGGTGGAGCTTCAGCTTCGCGTGCGCTATCACCTGGTCCAGTCGGACGAGGACGGCAACGCGATCCTTGACGAGAACGGCGATCCCGTTCAAACGTCGCTCGTGGACCGTTACGTGTATTACATGAACGGTCTGCTTCATGGCGATTTGGGCAATTCGTATCAGCGCAAGCTGCCGGTTACGGATATCTTTGCCCAAAAGTATCCGTATACGGTCAAACTTGCCGCGTGCGCCATCGTGCTCGAGGCAATCATGGGTATCGGTGCGGGTATCATTTCGGCGGTAAAGCGTTACTCCTTCTGGGATATTTTGGTAACGCTGACCACGTCGATCCTCGTTGCCGTTCCTGCTTTCTGGCTCGGTATGCTGCTGCAGCTGTTCTTTGGCGTCATCCTCAAGGATGCCACCGGCGGCGCATTCTCCATGCCGATTTCGGGTGCCGGCGGTGCTAGCTCTCAGTATCAGGATTGGATGCACTATGTGCTTCCGACCATCACGCTTGCTTCGGTTTCGACCGCCTATGCTGCCCGCATCATGCGCTCGCAGTTGCTCGATGTCATGAACCAGGATTACATCCGTACGGCAAAGGCCAAGGGCCTCTCCAATCGCGCGATCATCATCAAGCATGCGCTTAAGAATGCACTCATCCCTGTCGTTACCTATATTGGTGTCGACTTTGGCGGTATGCTTTCGGGCGCCATCCTGACCGAGACGGTCTTTAACTGGCCCGGTATCGGCTATGAGGTCTATCGCGCCATTAGCATGCGCGACTGGCCCATCGTTATGGGCGGCGTTACGCTCATCGTCGTCGTCGTCATGGTGATCAACCTGCTCGTCGACATTAGCTATGCATTCCTCGACCCGCGCATCCGCCTTGGCGGTCCGTCGGATAAGGCCTAAGGGAGGTACGTCTCATGCAGGAAACTGATTCTCAGTCTCAGGAGCAGGCTACCGCCACCAAGGCCGCATCTGCTCCCGCCAAGTCCCGCACGCTGTGGGGCGACGCTTTTAAGCGTCTTCGTAAGAACAAGCTCGCCGTTATCGGTGTCTGCTGGATTATCATCGTCGTTGTGGTTGCTCTGACCGCCGATCTGTGGGCTAAGCCCTGGCTCGGTTCGCCGACGGCTTCCGATTCGACTACCATGGCCGAGACTTCGCTGCTGGCTCCGTGTGCCGATCACCCGTTTGGTACCGACTCCCTTGGTCGCGATATTCTCGTCCGCGTTATCTACGGTGCACGCGTTTCGCTTTCCGTCGGCATCATGGCCACTGCCATCTCCACGGTGATCGGTCTGGTCATGGGCGCCCTCGCCGGTTTCTATGGCGGCATTTGGGATACGATCATCATGCGCTGCGCGGATATCTTCCTGGCGTTTCCGTACGTGCTGTTCGTTGTCGCTATGATTGCCGTTATCGGCCGTGGCCTCCAGAACGTCTTTATCGCCATCGGTATTCTCGGCTGGCCTTCGATTGCGCGCGTCTTCCGATCTGCAATCCTGACGGTCAAGGAAAACGACTATGTTGACGCTGCGCGCGCGATGGGTGCATCCGATGCCCGTATCGTTATGCGTCACATCTTCCCGAACTCCGTTGCTTCCATCGTGGTCTACGCGACCATGAATATTGGTGGCGCTATTTTGACCGAGTCCGCTCTGTCCTTCCTCGGCATGGGCGTTATCCCGCCTACGCCTTCGTGGGGCTCCATGATTCAGGACGGTCAGCAGTATCTCCTGACTGCTCCCTGGATGATGATCATGCCCGGTCTGGCAATTCTCTCGACGGTGCTCGCTTTCACCCTGCTGGGTGACGGTCTGCGCGACGCCCTCGACGTCAAGATGAAGGACGCATAAGGATGAAGAAGAACAAGAACTATGTGGACCTGAAGGACCAGCCGGTTCCCGAGGGCCAGCATCTGCTCGAGGTCGATGACCTTAAGATGTATTTCCACACCGAGGATGGCGTCGTTCGCGCTGTCGACGGTGTCTCCTACACGCTCGATCGCGGTGAGACCCTGGGCGTCGTCGGCGAGTCCGGCTCCGGTAAGTCCGTGACCGCCATGACCATCATGGGCCTTATCTCGATGCCTCCGGGAAAGATTGAGGGCGGTGACGTTCGCTACCGCGGCCGTTCTATCCTCGAGATGACCGAGGAAGAGATGCAGCACATTCGCGGTAACGATATCGCGATGATCTTCCAGGATCCTATGACCTCCCTGAACCCGGTCTACAAGATCGGCAAGCAGGTGGGCGAGGGCCTTCGTCTGCACCGTGGTTACTCCAAGCAGGAGGCGCTCAAGCGCGCCACCGAGCTTTTGGATCTCGTCGGTATTCCCGAGCCCGAGAAGCGCGTCAACGAGTATCCGCACCAGTTCTCCGGCGGTATGCGTCAGCGCGTCATGATCGCCATGGCTCTTGCCTGCGACCCCGATATTCTGATTGCCGACGAGCCCACGACTGCTCTGGACGTTACCATCCAGGCTCAGATTATTGAGCTTATGCAGGAGATGCAGGAGAAGAACGGCAACGCCATCATCATGATCACCCACGACCTGGGTGTTGTCGCCGATATGGCCGATAAGATCATGGTTATGTACGCCGGCCGTCCCGTCGAGTTCGGTACTGCTGAGGAAATCTTCTACGAGAGCCGCCATCCCTACACCTGGGGTCTTATTCGTTCCATTCCGGAGCAGGCCATCGAGGAGAAGAAGCCGCTTACGCCGATTCACGGCAACCCGCCTTCGCTCATGAACCTGCCTGAGGGTTGCGTCTTCTCTCCTCGCTGCCCCTATGCGACGGACAAGTGCCGCAAGCAGCGCCCCGAGCGCGTTGTCACCGAGTCCGGCCACTATTCTGCGTGCCATTATTCCGGTGACCCCGAGTTCCTCAAGAACGCCCCTGAGACGTCCCGCACGCGCAAGGATTCCAAGAAGGGAGGCGAGGCGTAAATGGCAGACAATAACGAGCGCACTCCGCTGCTGAAGGTCGAGCACCTTTCTAAGGAGTTCCCCGCAGAGTCCGGCATGTTCGCCAAGCG
>JAIIUG010000125.1:0-4885 GCA_022739635.1 Collinsella sp.
CGTGCTCCTCGAACCACTTGATGACGGCCTCGCGGCACTCGTCGCGGGTCATGCCGGTAAACTCGCCATAGCCCTCGACGACCACCGCGTGCTCGTCGAAAATGTTGATCTGCGGCAGGTCGTGGGCCTGACCCATGGCGTAGTCGTTGGGGTCGTGAGCCGGGGTAACCTTGACGAAGCCGGAGCCAAAGTTGGCGTCGACATGCCAATCCTCAAAGATGGGAATCTCGCGGTTAACGATGGGGAGCTTGACGGTCTTACCCACAAAGGCGGCCTTCTCGGGGTCCTTCGGGGAGACGGCGACGCCCGTGTCGCCGAGCATGGTCTCGGGGCGCGTGGTGGCGACGACGATGTAGTCCTGGCCGTTGACCGGCTCGGTCAGCGGGTAACGCAGGTGCCACAGGTGGCCCTTCTCGTCCTTGTAGTCGGCCTCGTCGTCCGAGATAGCGGTGGTGCAGTTGGGGCACCAGTTGACAATGCGCTTGCCACGATAGATCAGGCCGTCGTGGTACCAGTCGCAGAAGACCTTGCGCACGGCCTGGGCATAGTCCTCGTCCATGGTGAAGCGCTCGTTGTCGAAGTCGACGGAGCAGCCCATGCGCTTGATCTGCTCGACGATGATGCCGCCGTACTCGTGGGTCCAGTCCCAGCAGGCATCGACAAACTTGTCGCGACCAATCTCCAGGCGACTGATGCCCTCGCTCTTGAGTTTCTTGTCGACCTTGGTCTGCGTAGCGATACCGGCGTGGTCGGTGCCCAGCACCCAGCGCGTGGACTTGCCGCGCATGCGAGCCATACGGATGATGGCGTCCTGGATGGAGTCGTCGGTGGCGTGACCCATGTGGAGCTTGCCGGTCACGTTGGGAGGCGGAATGGTGACGGTGCAATCGCCCACGCCCTCGCGGCGCTTGTAGTAACCGCCGTCGAGCCACTTCTGCAGGATCGCCGGCTCGTTAGTCGACGGATCGTAGTTCTTGGGCATTTCTTCCATATATCTCTCCCTGTCCCGCCGGCGTGTCCGCCTGCTTGGTTTTCGCTCGGTCAGGTCCTGGCTCGCACGAAGAGCACATTTAGTGCTCTTCGGCTCGTGCGGAATCTACGAAAACCAAGCAGGCGGACACGCCTTAGGTATCGATTACTTCAGCCTGAAAGTACTAACTTGACAATCTCACAGAATAGCACAGGCATACCTGCCGAAAAGGGACAGGTTTATTTTGGTAGGTTTTATCAGGGGAAACGACATTTGCCCATATAAAAACCGACCAAAATAAACCTGTCCCTAAAAGGCAGGTCCCGCGGTGGTTGCCGCGGGACCTGGATTCAAGCTATTTACCCGTAAATGCGCTGGGGCTGCTCTTCACCCTTAACCGCCGCTTCGGTTACGACGACCTTGGCAACGCCCTCCTCGCTGGGGAGGTCGAACATCGTCTGCTGCAGCACATCCTCGCAGATGGCGCGCAGACCGCGGGCGCCGGTCTTGCGGGCAAGCGCCATGCGGGCGATCTCGTGCAGCGCCGCGTCCTCAAACTCAAGATCGACGTCCTCGAGCTGGAACATCTTGCGGTACTGGCGCACCACGGCGTTCTTGGGCTCGGTCAGGATCGACACCAGGTCGTCCTCGTCGAGCGCCTGCGTCTGGGTGACGACGGGCGTACGGCCCACGAACTCGGGAATCATGCCAAAGGCGTTGAGGTCCTGCGGGAGCACCTGGCGCAGCAGGTCGTTCTCGTCGACCGAGGTGGGACCGGCGATCTCGGAGTTAAAGCCAACGCCCTTGTTGCCCACGCGATCGGCAATGATCTTGTCCAGACCCACAAAGGCACCGCCGCAGATGAACAGGATGTTCGTCGTGTCGATCTGCAGCAGCTCCTGCTGGGGATGTTTGCGGCCGCCGGTGGGCGGAACACTTGCCACCGTGCCCTCAAGAATCTTAAGCAGCGCCTGCTGAACGCCCTCGCCCGAAACATCGCGGGTGATGGAGAGGTTCTCGGCCTTGCGGGCGATCTTGTCGATCTCGTCCACGTAGATAATGCCAACCTGCGCGCGCTCAATGTCGCCATCGGCAGCGTTGATGAGCTTGAGCAGGATGTTCTCAACGTCCTCGCCCACGTAACCAGCCTCGGTGAGCGCGGTGGCGTCGGCGATGGCAAACGGCACCTCGAGGATGCGTGCGAGCGTCTGGGCCAGCAGTGTCTTTCCGGTACCGGTGGGGCCGAGCAGCAAAATATTGGACTTGGCGAGCTCAACCTCGTCCATATCATCGTCAAACTGGCCGCCCATGCCCGATGCCTCGTCAAAGGCGGAAACCGCGGCGCCGCCCTCGATCACGCGACGATAGTGGTTGTACACGGCAACCGACATGGCGCGCTTGGCGTCCTCCTGGCCCATGACATAGGCCGAAAGCTCATCATAGATCTCGTGCGGCGTCGGCACGTGCGTGATGACCTGACGGTCGTCCTCGAGCTCAAAGCCCTCGGCCTCGGGGTCAACGGCGGGCTGGGACGCAGCCTGGCCGTGATCATTGAGGAAACCCGGAAGATTGCCGTTGCGGGCGGCGTCCATAAAGTCAGAAGCCAGCGACTCCTCAAGGATCTCGGAGCAGGCGGCGACGCACTCGTCACAGATAAAGATGTTGGTCGGGCCCTTTACGAGACGACGAACCTGGCCCTGCTCTTTTCCGCAGAAGGAGCAGCGAATGGGGTTGCCGTTCTCGTCAAAGTTGTCCTGCATATTACCGGCCATCCTAGGCGTCCTTCGCGGCAAGATCGCGCGAGGTGACGATACGGTCGATCAGACCGTAGTCGAGGGCCTCGGCAGCGGTCAGGTAGTTGTCACGCTCGGTATCGGCCTGGACCTTCTCGATAGGCTGGCCCGAGGCGTCGGACAGAATCTGGTTGAGCTCTCGGCGGGTCTTCTTGATCTCCTCGGCCACGATCTCGATCTCAGTCTGCTGACCCTGGGCACCGCCGCTGGGCTGGTGAATCATGACCTTGGAGTGCGGTAGGCAGAAGCGCTTGCCCTTGGCGCCGGCCGAAAGCAGCACGGCGGCCATAGACGCGGCCATACCGACGCAAATGGTGGAGACCTGCGGCTTGATAAAGTTCATGGTGTCCAGAATCGCCAGGCCGGAGTAGACCTCGCCACCGGGCGAATTGATGTAGAGCGAGATATCCTTCTCGGCATCCTGGCTCTCAAGATGCAGCAGCTGGGCAACGACCAGGTTGGCGCTGACGGAGTTGATCTCCTCGCCCAAGAAGATGATGCGGTCGTTGAGCAGGCGCGAATAGATATCGTAGCTGCGCTCGCCGCGCGGCGTCTGCTCGATAACGTATGGCACGAGGGCGGAATCGAACTTAGCGATCATACGCATCTCCATTTCTCTCTTGCGGACCAAATTGGTTCTAGATAAACGTACGGTGCCCGCATGCTATGCATTGGCTGGCACCGTACGAAGCAACCGGATAACCGGTGTATAACTTTACCCCATCACGGGCGCACGCATGCGCTCGTAGGCAAGGTGGCGAGAATTACTCGGCGTCCTTGGCGGTCTCGTCGACCTCGGTCACCTTGGCGTTCTCGACCAGGTAATCGACGGCCTTGGAGCGACGGATGGACTCGCGGACGGCAGGCATGCGGCCATCGGCGATGAACTCGGCCTTGGAAGCCTCGACGTCCTTGACGCCGGCCTTCTCGAACTCGGCGTTGATGTCGTCCTCGGTGACCTCGATCTTGAGCTCGCGGGCGAGGGCGTCGAGAGCCAGGGACTCACGGGCAACGTCGTTGGCCTGCTTGTGCAGGTCGCCGATGAACTGCTCCATGGTCAGGCCAGAAGCGGGCAGCCAGGTGTCCAGGGTCATGCCGCGGGCAGCGAGGTTGGACAGGAAGTTCTGGCCAAGCTCCTCAAAGACGGACTGCTCGTAGTCGGCGTCCATCTCGTCGAGCTGCAGTCGCTCGGCGAGAGCGGAGACGCAACGGTTCTCCTTCTCGGCCGGGAGGCGGGAAGCCTTGTCCTGCTCGATCTCGATCTTGATGGCGTCGCGCATGGCGTCGATGCTGTCGAAGCCAAAGTCGGACTTGACGAGCTCGTCGGTGAGCTCGGGGGTGTTGCGGACCTTGATGCCCTTGACGGTGACCTCGACGGTGTGGGTCTCGGCCTCCTCGCCCTCCTCGACCTCGTCGGTCCAGGTGACGGTCTTGACGTCGTCAACGTTAGCGCCGATCAGGGCCTCGTTGAACTCGGCGGGGTTGCTGTCGCTACCGGCGATGAGCATGCGGCCCTCGGCAGCGAAGTTGTCGGCGTTCTCGACGGCCTTGAGGTCGACGGTCACGTAGTCGTCAGCCTCGACGGCGCGGCCCTCGACGTCCTCGAAGGTGGCACGGTAGTTGAGGAGCATCTCGACCTGGTTGTTGATCTCGGACTCGGTGACCTCCGCAGGAGGCATCTCGATCTCGACGGCGTCGAAGGAGGAGAGCTCGGCAGCAGGACGCAGGGAGAACTCGACGGTGTAGGTGTAGTCCTCGTGATCCTTGGCGAGGTCGAGCTCCTTGTAGTCACCGTTCTTGGTGGGGACGATGTCCAGCTCGTTGAGGACGACGGGCTCGTTGGCGGCGATCAGGTCGTTGGTAGCCTGAGCGAGGGTAGCCTCGGCGCCCAGGGCGGAATCGATGACCGGACGGGGAGCCTTGCCGGCGCGGAAGCCCGGGAAGCGGTACTTCTTGGCGGTGTCCTTGTAGGCCTTCTTGATCGCGGCGTCGACGTCGGCGGCCGGGATGGTGACCGTAGCGGTGAGCTTGGCGTCCTTGACGTCAGAAGCGGTGATGTTCAACACGTTCCTCCTCATACTGCCCAGCTTATCTGAGGTGCTGGTACCTTTATGCAACAAAG
>JAIIUG010000015.1:0-32702 GCA_022739635.1 Collinsella sp.
GGGTATCATCAACCTGGACTTCGCCGATGTTAAGACCATCATGAAGCAGGCTGGTACCGCCATGATGGGTATCGGTACCGCTTCTGGGGACACCCGTGCCGTCGACGCTGCCCAGCAGGCTATCTCCAGTCCGCTGCTCGAGAGCTCCATCGATGGCGCCACGCGCGTCCTGCTTTCCATCGCCGGCTCCAAGGACCTGGGCATCCAGGAGATCAGCGACGCCGCCGACGTTGTCGCCAATGCCGTCGACCCTGAGGCCAACATCATCTTCGGTACCGTTGTTGACGAGTCCCTGGGCGACCAGGTGCGCATCACCGTTATCGCTACGGGCTTCTCCGACTCCAACGTCAACCGTCAGGACGAGCTCTTCGCTGCTCAGCAGTCCCAGAGCAAGGCCGCTGCTTCTGCCGAGCCGCAGCGCACCGCTCCGGCTGCCAGCCCCGCTCAGGCTGCCCCGACTCGCAACGTCGGTGGTACCGAGCTGCCCAACTTTGGCAACGACCAGTTTGAGCTTCCCGACTTCCTCAAGCGCGGCAGCTTCTAGTTCGTTTTTCTCAACGACCTGCATGGGGTGCGTCCGATTGGGCGCACCCCTTTTTGTTGTGTTTCGTATTTGTAAACGAAAGCCTCCAATCTCCTTACGTTCCCTTTACGTTTGGTCCCTACCGCTGCGGGTATCCTTTTGATGAAGTATGGCAGCCGTATGACGCGGACTGCTGCGGCGTTGCCGCGATACTTGTGTTATTAGGAGGCTTTAGTATGGCAGCACGTGCGGACAACGTTTCGCGTGTCGACCATGATGGAGTTACGTTGGTAGAGGGCGCGACGCACGATGTTCGCTTTGCCTTTACCGAGCGCACCGGTGGCGTTTCCGAAGATGCGTACTCCTCGCTCAACCTGGGCTCGCATGTAGGCGATGACCCCTTTGCCGTTCAAGAAAATCGTCGCCGCGTGCTCGAGGCCATGGGCGCCGCTGAGTGCGAGCATAATCTGCTCGTACCCAATCAAGTACATGGTGACCATATAGTTACAGTGACCTCGAACGGCGCCGACGATCTCGAGAACATTCGCGAGCAGATTGCCGAGGGCTGCGATGCCATCGTCTGTACGGCCCATGAGGTACCCGTGCTACTCTGCTTTGCCGATTGCGTTCCCGTGGTGCTGGTTGCTCCCAACGGTTTTGCCGTGGTGCATTCTGGCTGGAAGGGCACGATTGCGCGCATTTCCGCCAAGGCGTGCCAAGCGCTTTGCGATGCAACCGGCTGCAATGCGAACGATGTTTCTGCCTATATTGGGCCCCATATCCTGGGCGACGAGTACGAGGTGCCCCAAGAGCTCATGGACCGCTTTGCCGCCGAGTTCTCGTGCATCGATGCGGGCGCTTCCCGTATGCTCGATCTTTCCGCCGCCATTCGCGAGGCGCTGGTGGATGCCGGCGTCGATGTGAACGGCATTGTGGACACCAAACTTTCCACCGTTCGCCAGAACGACCGCTTTTATTCCTACCGCAACGAGGGTGGCACCTGCGGGCGCCATGCGGCGATCGGCGTGATGCTATGAGAAAGATCGCATCGGTCCTGAGTGCGGCAGTGCTCACGCTCACGCTGTGCGCCTGCTCCTCGGGATCTTCTACGTCTTCTATTACCGTGGCTGGCTCGACCACCTGCCTTCCCATTGCCGAGATCTCGGCCGAGGGCTTTAAGGAAGAGACCGGCATCGACGTGCTGGTTTCTGGTCTGGGCTCATCTGCTGGCATCGAAGCTGTTAGCGCCGGCACCGCCGATATCGCCAGCTCCTCTCGTGGCCTCAACGCCGATGAGCAAGACCTGGGCCTGACGCCTATCGTTATCGCACACGATGGCATCGCGGTCATCGTGAACGACGACAACCCGGTCGATAACCTCTCGACTGAGCAGCTCCGCGATATCTATGCGGGCAAGATCACCAACTGGAAAGAGGTTGGTGGCGAGGACCTGAAGATTCAGGTTATCAACCGCGACGAGGCGTCCGGCACGCGCGAGGCCTTCCGTACCATCGTGATGGACGGCACGCCGTTCGATCGTCGCTCGGCCGTTCTTTCGGGTACGGGCCAGGTACGCGATGTCGTGTCTCGCTCTCGTGGTGCTATTGGCTACATCTCGCTGGGTTTTGTCGAGAGCCTCAACGCCAAGACTTCGGTCAAGGCCGTTTCGGTCAATCACGTCGAGGCGTCCGAGAAGACAGTCGCGAGCGGTGGTTATCCCATCTCCCGCGACCTCTACTTCTTTGTGAAGGGAACGCCTTCGCAGCAAGCGCAGGATTACATCGACTACGTGACGTCCGAAAAGATGGACAAGCAGATTCGCGAGGCGGGCTTTATTCCCGTCACCAACGACGGAAAGGGGAGTGAGTAACGTGGAAGCAGTGGAAAACTCCCAGACCGAGCAGACTTCTCGGGCACCCAAGAAGCGCGAGCTGGCGCTCGTGTCGCGCAGCACTTATATTAAGGAGAAGGCGCTGCAGTGGATCTTCTTTGCCTGTGCATTCTTGGCGGTCGTCACCGTCATCCTGATCTTTGTCTTTACCACGTACTCGGCGCTGCCCGTCTTTACCGACATTGGTCTGGCGGACTTCTTTAGCTTTACGTGGGCGCCCTCCGAGGGCCACTACGGCATCATGTCGCTGCTGGCCGGCTCGGGTCTGGTGACCGTCGGTGCCCTTGCCATGGGTGTGCCCCTGGGTGTGGGCACGGCTGTGTATCTGGTCGAGATTGCCAGCAAGCGCGTGCGCAAGCTCATCAGCCCTGCCGTCGACCTGCTGGCGGGCATCCCCTCCATCATCTACGGCTTCTTCGGCATGATTATCATCCGCCCGTTTATCGCGCAGCTGACCGGCGGTCTTGGCTTTGGTGCCCTGACGGCGTGGTTCGTGCTCGCCATCATGATCGTCCCCACCATCACAACGCTCACCATCGATGCCCTCAATTCTATTCCCATGGGTATTCGCGAGGCATCGTATGCCATGGGTGCTACTAAGTGGCAGACCATCTATAAGGTCGTGCTACCTGCCGCCAAGCTGGGTATCGTGGACGCCATCGTGCTGGGCATGGGTCGCGCTATCGGCGAGACCATGGCCGTGCTTATGGTCGTGGGTAACGCTCCGGTCATTCCGGACAGCATCTCGAGCCCTATCTCGACGCTCACGAGCCAGATCGCGCTCGACATGAGCTATTCCTCGGGCCTGCACCGCTCGGCGCTCTTTGGCATGGGCGTGGTCCTGTTTATCATCTCCGCCACGCTGGTGGGCATCGTCCGTCTGATTTCCAAGAAGAAGAGGGGGTAGGCTATGTCCGATTTCGTTGACACGACGGTCGATACGACCTCGTCGCGCGAGCGCATCAAGCGTGCCCTTTCCCATGGTAAGAAAGGCCGCATCAACAAGGACCTCTCCAACAAGATCATGCTCGGCGTGTTTCGCGCCGCGGCCTATGTCACCACGCTGGTGCTGATCGCCATCATCGCCTACGTGGTCATCAACGGCCTGCCGCATATCTCGCTCGACTTTATCTTCGGCTGGCCGCAGGGCGTCAACGCCGAAGGCGGCATTTGGCCCACAATCGTCTCGACCATCTACGTGACGGCACTCGCCATGCTCATCTGCACGCCGGTTGCCGTCCTGGCTGCGGTCTATCTGGCCGAGTACGCCAAGCAGGGCAAGGTCGTCGACATCATTCGCTATGCTGCCGATGCCCTGGCCTCGGTGCCCTCCATTGTTATGGGCCTCTTTGGCTATGCCTTGTTTGTCGAGGCCATGGGCCTAGGTCTTTCGATGGTCTCTGCCGCGCTGGCGCTGGCACTTCTGATGCTGCCTATCGTCATGCGCACCACCGAGGAGGCAATCCGCGCCGTTCCACGCTATATCCGTTGGGGTGCATATGGCCTGGGCGCCACCAAGTGGCAGGTCGTCTCCAAGATCGTGCTTCCCTCTGCCTTCGGCCGCATCGCCACCGGCATTGTCCTTGCCATAGGCCGCGCCATCGGCGAGACCGCCGTGGTGCTCTACACCATGGGCCAGGCCATCAACCTGCCTATTTTGCCGCTCGATTCCGGTCGTCCCATGACCGTTCACCTTTATCTGCTCGCCAATGACGGCATCAACATGAACGCAGCCTACGGCACCGCGCTTTTGCTGATGGCGATTATTCTGGCCTTCAACCTGTTTGCGCGCTATCTGTCGCGCAAGCGCCGCTAGTTAAGGAGTCCCATGTCCGTCTATCAGTCCGCTCCCACGCCGGAGCAAGCGGCCATCACGGCCAAGGATTTCAACTTTTGGTACGGTGACTTTCATGCGCTGACGGGGCTCGACCTCAACATCGCCAAAAACGCCATCACCTCGTTTATCGGTCCTTCGGGCTGCGGCAAATCGACGTTTTTGCGCTGCATCAACCGCATGAATGACCTGATCGAGGGCACTCGCGTCGAGGGCACCATGACGCTCGACGGCAACGATATCTATGCCGAGGGCGTCGACCCGGTTGACCTTCGCCGCCGCGTGGGCATGATTTTTCAGCAGCCCAATCCGTTTCCCAAATCCATCTACGAGAATGTCGCTTTTGGCCCTCGTCTGCAGGGCGTGACTAGCAAAAGCGACCTCGATGACATCGTGGAAGAATCGCTCAAGCGCGCCAACCTCTGGAAAGAGGTATCCAATCAGCTCAACAAGGACGGTTTGGCGCTCTCGGGCGGTCAGCAGCAGCGTCTGTGCATCGCGCGTGTGCTTGCGGTGCAGCCCGATGTCCTACTGATGGACGAGCCCTGCTCCGCCATCGACCCCACGTCCGTCTCTAAGGTCGAGGATCTGATGGCCGAGCTGGCGCCCGAGATGACGATCATCATCGTCACGCATTCTATGCAGCAGGCGGCTCGTATCAGTGACTACACCGCATTTTTCTTGCAGGAAGTTGCCGGCGAGCCCGCCACGCTCATCGAGTATGGTCAAACCGACGCGATCTTCACCAGCCCGGTGGATTCGCGGACGGAAGACTATATCACCGGCCGTTTTGGCTGATCGGTGCGACTAGTCCCAAGCCGATCGGACCTGATCCGGTGCGTATTCACTGTGCGGGCGGCATGACCGCACCCAACTGATTGGAGTGAACCATGCGCAAACTGTTTTCCCGTCAGCTCATCGAGGCCCGTCACGAGATGCTGAGCATCTACGAGGCTGTAGACCTGGCGCTTCACGACGCCGTGAAGGCCTACGCGACCGACGATCGCAAGCTCGCCACCAAGACCAAGAAGCGCACGCTTTCGATTGACGCGCGCTGCGCCAACTTGGAGGCCGTGTGCTACAACCTGATCGCTACGCAGTCGCCGGTCGCCTCTGACTTCCGCTTGTTGCAGACAATCATCTACGTCGACTTTAACCTGCAGCGCATGACCGATAAGGTTCGCCAGATCTGCCGCGCCACGCGTCACATGGTCAAGGCCGATATCTCGCTGCCTCAGGAGCTTGTGACCTTGGTTGAAGCCGAGGCCAAGGCCGTCTATCAGGTGCTGGGTTCGTCGCTTTCTGCGCTCGTCACCAACGACATGTCCATCATCTGCAATCTGGCCGTCGAGGACGAGCCGGTGCATGCGGCGTACGAGAAGTTCTTCCGCACCTTCAACCGCATGGACACGGGCGATTTTATGGACGACGACAGCAACTATGACGACCTGCGCCGCGCCATCATGGTATCGCGCTACCTCGATCGCATTGCCTCGATTTCCATCGATGCCGCCTGCCGTCTGACCTTCCTGCTGACCGGCCAGCGCATGAACGCCGGCGATATCGCCCGCACGGATGAGGACGAGCTCGAGAGCATGCGCGTGCCTTCGGGCGAGGGCGTTATCATGAGGCCTGCCGTCGATGCGCGCTTTGTTGCCAAGGTGCCTGCTCACGAGGTGAGCGAGGGTCTTCGCTACCTGCTCGAGCACCTCGAGGACGAGGACGACACCGAGGACGACGAGGAGTAGGGTAGCTCCGTTCGTCGAAAGATTGTAAATACCTAAGTGAGCGCGGCCTTGCACCTGCAGGGCCGCGCTCTTGCGTTAGCATGGGACTACTTGTATGGCTGTTAGCGGAGGCGATTAGCAATGGATAATTATTTGGACTTGATGCGCGCTCGCCGCGAGCAGATTCTCGAACGCTTTTATGCCGCACTTGATCGCGCGGGCCGTTCTCACGATGCCGCACGTCTGATTGCCGTCTCCAAGACCGTTGGCGTCGATGAGACCGTTGCCGCTATCCAGGCAGGGTATCGCCATTTTGCCGAGAACCGCCCGCAGGAGCTCGTTCGCAAGCTTGCGGGCTTGGCTGAACATCCAGAGCTGCCTGCGGTGCGTTTTGACATGATTGGCAACCTGCAGACCAACAAGATCAATGCGGTTCTGGGCTCGGCCGAGCTGATTCATTCGGTAAGCTCGCTGCATTTGGCGCAGGCTATCTCGACCCGTGCGGTCCGCAAGATTGAGGCGGGCGAGCTCTCCGGCCCCCAGCGCGTGCTGATCGAGGTCAATGTGAGCGGCGAGGAGTCCAAGGGCGGCTTTTCGCCCGACGAGATTCGTGCCTTCGCCGGCGAGCTTGCGGAGCTTGAGGGAATTTGTGTGCAGGGCCTTATGACTATGGCGCCGCGGGGGAATAAAGATGTGGCGCGCCGCACCTTTGCCGGGCTGCGTGAGCTGAGAGATGAGCTTGAGGCTACGCACTCCGATCTGAGCCTGCCCGAGCTTTCCTGCGGCATGAGCGAGGACTTTGAGCCTGCCCTTGAGGAGGGCTCAACGCTCGTTCGCCTGGGCAGGGTAGTATTTAGCCCGGAGTTTGCAGTAAAATAAGGCTCTGAAGTGCGCACTGATTATCGGAGCGCCTGCACTAAACCGCGAGAGGACACAACCATGGGCTTCCTTGACGAGATTAAAAATAAGATGCACCTGGGCGGCCAGCAGGGTTACGACCAGGGTTATGGTCAGGACGACGACTACGGCTACGATGACGGCTATGACGACGGCTTCCAGAACAATGGCTACAGCGGCGCCTCGGGCGATGGCTTCTACACCCAGGACGAGCCGAGCAACGGCCTGTTGGGTCAGACGCGCCGCGGCGAGGCCGAGTCGGTGGCCGTGTACACACGCTCCGGTCAGCTGGTCGGCGACGATTCTCGCCACGCTACGACCTACAACCCGCCATCGCGCTCGCAGGAGACGATTGCGGGCGGTTATCGTCCCGGTGCCTACGACACGCCGTCGAGCTACGCCGAGAGCACGCGTGCCCGCGCTGCTGCCCCCGCACCTGCTCCCTCACCGAGCGATGCCTCGGCGTATGCGAGCAACATCATCAACTCTACGCCGCAGCTGCCGGCCTATGTCCTGCGCCCCGAGAGCTATGACGACGTGGAGACCGTCGTGCGCCGCGTGCGCACCAAGCAGCCTGTCGCGCTGATTTTTGTGGGCGTTCGTACTGAGGTCGCCAAGCGCGTCCTGGACTTCTCTTACGGCTTTGCCTGCGGCCTGGGTGCCACAGTCAAAGAGGTGGGCGATCGCGTGTTTATGGTGCTGCCCACCGGTTGCGAGGTCAAAGATTCGGACCTCAAAAAGCTCCGTGCCGACGGCTACCTTAAGTAAAAACAAGACGAGGAGATTCTCATCAACATCTACACCATTGTCCAGCTGGTCAATACGCTGTTCAACTTTTACTCCACGCTCATTGTGGTTTACTGCCTTATGACGTGGATTCCCATGAAGCAGGGTGGATTGCTACAGGATATCGCCGCTGTTCTCGATAGCGTGTGCGGCCCGTGGCTCAATTTGTTCCGCCGGTTTATCCCGCCGATGGGCGGCGTCGATTTTTCGCCGGTCGTTGCGATTATTGCGTTGCAGTTGGTGCAGAAGCTGGTTCTGCAACTTCTTATAGGTATACTCATATAAAACTGGCATAGTAACTCACGTCGGGCGCACGGCGCCAAGGCGAAGATAAAGGAGAACTTGTTATGGCTATTACCCCTGCTGACATTCAGGCTCAGACCTTCTCTGAGGCCAAGCGCGGCTACGATCCCGCCGAGGTCGACGTCTTCCTGGAGACCCTGTCCTCTGAGGTCGACGCCATGCTCGCCAAGATTGTCGATCTTAAGGGTCGTCTGACCGCCACCGAGCAGCAGCTCGCCGACACGCAGGCCCAGCTTGCTCAGGCTCAGGATGCTGCCGCCCAGGCCGTCCCTGCCGCCCCCGTGGCCGCTCCCGCGCCCGACTTCTCCGCTCAGGAGCGTCAGATTTCCGCTGCCCTGATTGCTGCCCAGCAGACCGCCGAGGGCATTGTCAACGACGCCAACGAGAATGCTGACCGCATCCGCAACGAGGCCGACGCCAAGGCCCGCGAGGTCATCCGTCAGGCCCTGACCGAGAAGCAGGCCGAGCTTGAGGAGATCGACCGTCTGAAGGCTTCCCGTGAGGAGTTTAAGGCCGAGTACCTCAAGCTCATCCAGCACTTCATGGACGATGCTCAGAACTCCTTCCCGTCCGATCTCATGGCTTCCACGCCGGTCGGTTCCGCCGCTTCTCCGGCTGTGACCGTTCCTGCTGCCGAGCCGCTGCCCGTCGCCGAGCCGGTTATCCCCGTTGCCGATCCCTTTGCACCGATTGACAACTTCGCTGCCGACGACCTGGACTAATATCCAGCTATCATTTAGCGCCTAGAAAGGGCCCACAGCTTGTGGGTCCTTTTTTGTGGCTGTATGCAGTCTGCAAAACAAAACGCCGAGTCCTGCGTTTGAGGGCACAGAACTCGGCGAACGGGTGAGCGGTCAAAGGTGGATTTTAAGGCATGTCCTAAAAATCTACTTGAGGAGGAAGTCGGGGAGGGGAATGGTGCGGGCCTCGCGGTGCTCGGGATCGGCGATATGGTCGGCAGGATAGCCGCAGACGAGCATGTGATAGGGATAGATGCCCTCGGGCAGGCTGAACTGCTCACAGGCCACCTCGGGCTTAAAATGGCACACCCAGCACGTACCCAGGCCCTGTTCCTCGGCCTCCATCATCATTTGATCGCACACGATCGAGGTGTCGATGGCACTGGAATTCATCTGGTCATACGGGCGCACCCAAGCGTCTTCGGTAACGCTGCAAATAAGGAAGACAAGCGGAGCTCCAAAGATAGACCCATCACGAGTAAACCGAGGCTGACAAGCAGCAGCCTTCTCCAACAGCTCAGGCGTATCCAGCACCATCACACGGGCTGGATGATTATTACAAGCAGAAGGAGCAATACGCCCAGCCTCAACAATGGCATCCACCACAGCCTGCTCAACAGAACGATCCTCAAACTCGCGACAAGAATAACGACCCCGAGCCAGATCCAAATACGACATAACCAAACCCTCCAATAATTAAAAATCAAACAAACCCAAAGCAACCCAAAGAGTACCCAAAGCAGCAATCAGGCAAACGCTCGTCAAGGGCCAAAGTGTCCGAACGGGTACCAAAGGTCCCTTCAGCCAAACCCCCATTGCGCTATAACTATCAGCCAAAGTTCCAATGGTGATACGTAAGGCGAAGGGCCGGCCATGGTTTACTTTCGAACGACTCTGCTACGCAGCCGGAGTGAGAAAGCAAACCGTGGCCGGCCCTTCGCCGCCGGGACACGTACCCCCAATTAACTGTTCTTCATGACAATCGAATCCACAACATCGGCCACATTCTCGCAGCAGTCAGCGCAGTACTCCAGGAAGGCGTAGACGTCACGCCAGGCGATGACCTCGAGCGGATCCTTGCCGTTGACATGCAGGTTGCGCATAGCGTTGATGTAGAGCTCGTCGGCCTCGGACTCGATGGTGTTGATCTGGATGACCAGCTCGCGCAGCGTTTTGGACTTGCGGTAGTTGGGCAGCTCGACCATCAGGTCCTTCATGGCGCGGCAGGCGTCGGTCACCTTGTGGGCGATCACGATGGCATCGGGATGGATGCTCTGGATGTTGGTGAAGTAGACGCGCTGCACGACGCCCTCGATACGGTCGAGCACGGTGTCGAGCGAGCAGCTCATCAGGTCCAGGTCCTCGCGCTCAAGCGGGGTGATAAAGGCCGTGAGCAGGGCGTCCTCAAGCTCATGGTGCTTCTTGTCGGCCGCATGCTCGATCGCGTGCATCTTGTCGAGCATATCGTGAATCTTTGCGGGATCGAAGTTCTCAAAAATCTTGGTAAGCAGCTCGGCGGCCTGAACGGCAAGGTCGGCGCAGGCGACGTAGTTGTCAAAGTAGAACGAATCGGGTTTCTTTGCCATGAGTGGGTCCTTTCGAGGCGAAGACGGGTGGGCGAGATATTACGGTCCGGATGGACGCTCGGTTTGACTAGATGAACATCATGAACAGCTTGGCCATGACAAAGCTGATGAGTCCGCAGGCGGGGAAGGTGAAGAACCAGGTGAACATCATGTCCTTGACCACGCCGAAGTTGATGGCCGAAAGGCGCTTGACGGCGCCGACGCCCATGATGGCGCAGGTCTTGATGTGGGTGGAGGACACAGGAATACCGGTAAGGGTGGCAAGCAGCAGATTCGCGGCGCCCGCGAGGTCGGCGGAGAAGCCCTGATATTTCTCGAGCTTGACCATGCTCTGGCCGACGGACTTGATGATGCGCTCGCCGCCCACACTGGTGCCGATGCCCATGGTTGCCGAGCACAGCAGCATAATCCAGATGGGGATGCCGGCATCGCCGACGCTCGTCTGGCCGCTGGCAAAGGCCACGCCTAAAAAGAGCACGCCGATGAACTTCTGTCCATCCTGCGCGCCGTGCATAAAGCTCATGGCCGCAGCACTCGCGATCTGAGCGTATTTAAAGAAGACGTTGGCGCGTCGCCTGTTGGCGGCGGCGAAAAGAATCGAGACGAGCTTGCACAGGACCCAGCCCATGACGAAGCCCAGTCCGATGGAGAGCGCCAGGCCGTAGATGACCTTCATCCACTCGTGGACGTTGACGCTGCTCGCACCGCCGAGGGCGATGGCGGCACCGGTCAGGCCGGCGATAAGGCTGTGGCTTTGCGAGGTGGGGATGCCAAAACGCGACGCTGTGGCGCCGTAGACAACGATGGAGAACAGCGCCGCGCAGAGGCACGCGAGCGCCATGGTGCTGTTTCCGCCAAAGTCGACGATATGTGAGATGGTGTTGGCGACGCTCGCGTTAAAGTGCGTCATGATGAGCACGCCCAAGAAGTTGAATGCGGCACTCATGAGAATGGCGGCGCGGGCGGGCATGCAACGTGTGGTGACGCAGGTCGCGATGGCGTTGGGTGCGTCGGTCCATCCATTGACGAAGATGGCGCCGAGCGCGAGGATCACGGTGACGGCAAGGACTGGGTTCGACACAAGTTGGCCGAGGAAGGTTGAGAACGTTACGTCCATATATGGGCTTTCTCGAAGTTTGCAGGCACGTTACAAAAACATGATAAATCGTATCACCTCCTGCTGGTTTCTTTACCGAGTTCTGATGGGAGCGGTGAATTTTTTGGCACTAACATTGAATATTAGCCCTGTTGACCGCGGGTGTTCTTTTTGCTAACGCGTCGTGCGGACGTGCGCCTGCGGTCCGACACGCCAAAACCACAGCCTGTTCGCTTTACAACATACAAACATGCGTTCGATAATAGGGGGCATGGAATATCGACAGACAGATGGCAAAACTCGACGCGTGCACAAGCAGTATGTGGACGTCGTGGCCCGCATCCTTGCGGGCGGGCAAGTCGTGCCGGTCACCGTCTGCTGGGTCGACGGCCGTTGTTTTACGATCGACGAAATTATCTCGACCACCGGGTTTGGCCTGACGGTTCACGGCGTTCGTACGGCAACCTATAAGGTACGTTTTGGCGGACATGCGACCGAGTTGTATCTGGAGGACCAGGCGCGCGAGCGGGCGGATGGCTCGCAGGCGCACGTGATGCGTTGGTGGGTATGGGCGTTTGACCGTACGCTTGAGGGCGAGCGCCGCAGGTAAGAGCGCACGGCATTCGGGTACAATGGCAGGGATATTGTCGCCTACGGCGCCGTTATTTGTGGCGCTTTTTGAAAGGACGAAGTATATGAACGATATCCAGGGCTATCAGAACGGCCCCGTCGAGACCGGCGCAAGCCGCGCCAAGGAGATGTCGCCGCGCGCGTACAATCTCGCCATGTCTGCCCTGATCTTCTTGGGCTTTTGCGCCATGGGCGTCGGCGCCTACTTTACGAGCACCATGTCGTTTGCGCGCATGATGATGAGCGGCGCCGCCCTACCGCTGGTCTTTGGCTCGTTTATTTTGACCATCGTCGGCATGGTCATGATGTCGGCTGCTGCGGGCAAGCAGTCCGTGGGCCTGTCCCTTGTGGGCTACGTAATCTTTGCGAGTACCTTTGGCCTGACCGCGTCGTTTGGTCTTGCCAACTACGACCTGCCTACCATTAACACCGCCTTTATCGCCACGGCCGCCATCACCTTTGTCTTTGGTGCGCTGGGCGTGACCTTCCCCAAGTTTTTCCAGCGTGTGTATGGCATTGGTTTTGGCATCCTGCTTGCCACGATTCTGGTCGAGATCGTGCTGATGTTCATGGGCGTTTCGCAGTCCATCACCGACCTGATCGTGATCGTGGTGTTCGCCGGCTTTATTGGCTACGACACCTATGTTGCCACGACGGTGCCGCCCACGCTGCCCAATGCGGTGCTCATGGCATCCAACCTGTTCGTGGACATCATCAACGTGTTCCTGCGCATTCTGAACATCCTCGGCCGTCGCGATTAAAGCGCGGCATTGCGATGCTTCCTGCCGGACACGGTAAAACGATGCGAAAGGCGGTCCTTCGGGGCCGTCTTTTTTGTGCACGGCGGGGTATCATGGATGGGAAAAAGCCGACAGCGGCAGCGACAGGAAAGGTGACCACTTATGGCAGACGTCGACAACAGGAACCGTAACCGCAGGCCCAACCGCGCGGGACAGCCGAACCCTAAGCGCGAGGCTCGCGCTAAGGCCGCCGAGCGTCATGTGGCGGCCGTGTCCGAGGCTTGCGCCAAGGATATCGAGCGCTCGCTTGCCGGCGTGCGTGAGTTCGACGGTATGCCTGCCGGCTTTGTCGCGGCGATGAAGGCCAAGGTCCAGGCGGCTGCGGCTGCTGAGGAGGCGGTTGCCGAGGAGCCGGAGGCCGCTGAGGTAGAGACTGCGGTTGAGCCCGAGGTGGCACCCGAGTCCGTCGAGGAGCCTGCCGAGGAAGTCGCCGAAGCCGAGCCTGCGCCTGCCGAGGAGTCCGCTCCGGTCCTGCCCGAGGTCACCGTGCTCGACGCTTCCGCCACGCAGGCCATCCTCGATAATGGTCGCGGCTATGCGCAGTTCTGCGACATGGCCGTGCTCGCCTTTGCCTCGTTCACCAACCCGGGCGGCGGCTACATCCAGGGCTATCTGGGTCAGGAGGCCACGCTCTGCGCCGATTCGTATCTGTACAACGTGCTCGATAAGCAGCGTAAGTGGTACGGCGAGAACCGTCGTCGCAACATCAACTGCGAGCTCTACCGCAACCGCGCCCTGGTGGTGCCCGCCGTGCGCTTCGACCGCAACCACGTGCATGCATATGCCGACGTGATCGTTGCCGCCGCGCCCAACGTTAAGCGTGCCCGCCAGGAGTACCGCGTGAGCGACGACGCTCTGCTGGATGCTCTGCGCGACCGTATCCGCTTTGTGCTCGCCATCTGCGACGAGCTGGGTCGCGAGAAGCTCGTGCTGGGCGCTTGGGGCTGCGACAACAACGGCTTTGACGCCGAGGCCGTGGCCGAGCTTTTCCGCAAGGAGCTCGCATCGGGTGACTTTAAGGTCAAGCAGGTCTTCTTTGCCGTGCCCTCTACGCACTGGGACGAGGATTTTGCCAAGTTTGAGCACGTGTTGGCAAGCTTCCCCGAGCGCAACGAGGAGTCCTATGCTCAGGTTGCCGCTCGCGCCGCGGCTGCCCGTGCCGCCAAGCAGGCCCAGGCCGCTGCCGAGGACGATGAGGATGACGACGACTGGCGCAAGTACCTGTAAACGGTGCGCGTGACGCGACATGCCGAGCCGACGGGGGAAACTGCCCTCGTCGGCTTTTTATTGAGTGGGGAGTTTTGCGATGAAAAACGTTCTGTGCTTTGGTGACAGCAACACCTATGGCTATGATCCGGCAGGCATGCGCGACGGCACCGCGGTGCGCTATGCGCAAGATGTGCGCTGGTGCGGCGTGGCCCAGCGCGACCTGGGAGAGGGCTGGCATGTAATTGAGGAAGGTCTCAACGGTCGCACGACGGTGCGCGACGACATGTGCCACCTGGACACCAATCTCAACGGCATCCGCGCGCTGCCGATGCTGCTCGAGGCCCATAAGCCGCTGGATGCCATTGTGATCATGCTGGGCACCAACGACTGTAAGACGGTCTTTAACGTGACGGCCTCCGATATCGCCCGTGGCGCCATGGCGCTGATTCGTGCCGTGCGCGCGTTTCCCTGGACCGACGCCGCGCCGTGTCCGCGCATTCTGCTGATGGCTCCTATCAAGATCAAGCCGCAGATTGCCGATGTGTATATGACCGACTTTGATGAGCGCTCCGTCGAGGCGTCCGAGCATTTTGCCGAGTACTACGCGCATGTGGCCGAGCAGTTTGGTTGCGACTTTTTGAATGCCGCCGACTTTGCCGAGGCGGGCGATATTGACTACCTGCATATGATGCCCGAGAGCCACGCGAGCTTGGGACATGCCGTGGCAGCCAAGCTCCAAGAGATGCTCGGTGAGTAACGCAGCCCCAAGCCACCACAAAGGGGACAGACGCCTTTGTGGTGGCTTTGCCCGGGTAAACGAACGGCTTGGCTCCCATATGGGCATGGACGAGCTCATCGACCTCTTTGCCGAGGGCGATGAGCTCGTCTCCAATACCGCTTTCGAAGATTTGGATCTTGCCTATGACGTTGCGAACGGCGCGGCCTTCGATGGCGTCGTGTTCCGGTCTTGCGAGTTCGATGGTGTTGACTGGAACGGCTCGACGTTTCGCGACGTGGTGTTTCGCGGTTGCCGCTTTATCCGCTGCAACATGGAAGGCTGTTGGCTCAATCGCTGCGACTTCGTCGATTGCTCGGCACCGGGACTCAACTTGCTCAGGGCGCGTCTGTCGAGTGTGTCGTTTACATTGTGCGATTTGAGCTATGCGAACCTTTCGGAGGGAAGAATTGGCCCCATGGCTGCGCGTGACACGCGTTTGGCCGAGGCCGCACTCCAGGGGGCAAAGCTGGGGCAATTGCGCTTGGACGGCTGCGACCTGACGCGAATCGATGTGTTCAAGACGCCGCTTTCCGGCGTGGATGTATCGTGTTGTACGTTCGCGGCCCCTGTCGTCTCGGGCGACTACCATGAGCTGCGTGGCCTGATGGTTAATGCCGAGCAGGCGTTGGCACTCTCGGGCCTGCTCGGCATCCAACTCGCCGACGAATAGGCACCCTGGTCCTTTGCTCGACCGCTATCTAAAATCAAACCGTCGCAACATTCGATGATTTTTCGCGTTTGCGCGATTTTCATCGAATGTTGCGACGGTTTTTGGTGCAAAGTGGCCTGTCCCTTTTTGGCAGGTTGCTGGCTATTTAGTACTGCCACATGTGGTTGACGGGGCCGGAGCCTTTGCCCATGTCAAAGCCGGCGGCGAGAGCGCCGGTTAGGTAGGCCTTGCCGGCGTTGATGGCGTCGGCAAGTTCCATGCCCTGGGCCAGCGCGCAAGCGATGGCGGATGAGAGCGTACAGCCGGTGCCGTGCGTGTTGCTCGTCTCAATGCGCTTGTGGCGAAACCACGTGGTGAGCGGATCGCCCAGGCGGTTGCCCTCGTCATCGAGGGGCGCAGGCTCGGCCAGTACGTCGTTAGCCTCGTTGACAAAATGACCGCCCTTAACCAATGCTGCGCAGCCAAAGCGGCGGGTGAGGAGCATAGCGGCATTTTGTTGCGTGCGCTCGGAATCGACCTCGTAGTCGAGCAGCGCCATGGCCTCGGGAATGTTGGGCGTGATGACCGTTGCCAACGGGAACAGGCGGCGGGTGAGTGCCTCGGAGGCATCCTCGGCAATCAAGCGCGCGCCCGAGGTGGCGACCATGACGGGGTCGACGACCACGTTCGTTGCGTTCCAGGCGCTCAGGCGGTCGGCGATGACTTCGATAATCTCGACAGAAGAAACTATGCCGATCTTGACGGCGCTTGGGCGGATATCGTCAAAGACAGCGTCAATTTGCGCGGCTACGATATCTGGCGAGATATCCTGCACGGCGGTGACGCCCAGTGTGTTTTGCGCTGTGATGGCGGTGATGGCCGTCTCGGCATACAGGCGGTGCGCCGTGATGGTCTTGATGTCGGCCTGAATGCCGGCACCGCCGCTGGAATCGGATCCCGCGATGGACAGAACGGCGGGTACCTTACTGCGATCCATGCTCACTCCCTTGTCCGGTCGGATTCAAATGGGTCTTTAAGTCTGCATTATAAAGATGCCCGGGCCGGCTGTATTCCGAACCCGGGCGGGCGATGCAATCTTTACGCAAATGTAAGCAAATGTTCACACGTCAACAATTGACGAACACCATGTTACCGATTGTGGCTCCGGTGACGCGTTAATCCTCCATGCCGAGGTCGATCGTTGTGCCTTCGAACACCTTGTTAACGGTACGGACGGCGCACATCTTGCCACACATGGTGCAAGTGCCCTCGGTGGCGGCGGGAGACTCCTCGTAGCGCTTCTTGCCCGTAACTGGGTCGAGCGCGCACTTCCACATGGCGTCCCAGTCGAGCTTGCGGCGTGCCTGGCCCATCTTGTCGTCCATGTCGCGGGCGTGCGGCACCTTCTTGGCGATATCGGCGGCGTGTGCGGCGATCTTGGTAGCCATGAGGCCATCGAGCACGTCCTGGGCGTTGGGCAGGCACAAGTGCTCGGCCGGCGTCACGTAGCACAGGAAGTCGGCGCCGGAGCTGGCGGAGATGGCGCCGCCGATGGCGGCGGTGATGTGGTCGTATCCCACACCGATATCGGTCACCAGCGGCCCGAGCACATAGAACGGGGCGTTGTGGCACAGGCGCTTCTGCAGTTTCATATTGGCGGCGATTTCGTCGAGCGCCATGTGGCCCGGACCCTCGACCATGACCTGGACGCCGGCGGCCCATGCGCGCTTGCACAGCTTGCCCAGCTCGATCATCTCGGCGGTCTCGGTGGCATCGTTGGAGTCGTAGAGGCAGCCCGGGCGGCAGGAGTCGCCGAGCGAAATCGTCACGTCGTACTCGTGGCAAATCTCGAGCAGCTCGTCAAAGCACTCGTAGAAGGGGTTTTCGTTGCCGGTGACCTCCATCCAGCCAAACAGCAGCGAACCGCCGCGGCTGACGATGTTCATCAGGCGGCCGGTCTCCTTAAAGGTCTTGGTGACCGACTTGTTGATGCCGCAGTGGATGGTCATAAAGTCCACGCCGTCCTCGGCATGCGCGCGCACGACCTCGAACAGGTCGTCCTTGGTCAGCTTGACCAGCGGCTTTTCCATGTAGCCGATGGCGTCGTACATGGGGACGGTGCCCACCATGAGCGGCGTTTCGTCGATGAGCTGCTGGCGGAACTGGCGCGTCTTGCCCGAGTTGGAGAGGTCCATGATGGCGTCGGCGCCAAAGTCCTCGGCGATCTTGACCTTCTTCCACTCCTCGGCGGCATCGGCCTTGTCGCCCGAGATGCCCAGGTTGACGTTGACCTTAGTGGACAGGCCCTCGCCGACACCAAAGGCGCGCATGCCCTTTTTGATATGCACGATGTTGGCGGGAATGGCGATGCGGCCGTCGGCCACACGCTCGCGGATGTACTCGGGGTCGCGATGCTCGCGCTCGGCAACCTCCTTCATCTGCGGTGTGATCTGCCCGGCGCGGGCGAAGTCGATTTGCGTGACGAGCTTGGGCTCGGTCTGTGTGCTCATTGGCACGGCTCCCTTCGTTGGCATTACCCATATCAGGTTTGTGGGTCAGGGCGGGCGCGCCCAATCTCAGCCTGCCGTCTTGTCCTGCAAGCTCCCCGTTATGTCATGGGCTCAAGTATAGCCTGAATGGGTACGATTGGGCCAACGAGCGTGCCTGTGGGGAGGCGAACATGGAAGACAAGCATCTATATCGTGAGACGCAATGGGATGTATCGGCCGAGGAGAGCCGCGCGCACCATGGGTTGGTCGCGATTGGTTTTGCGGTGCTTGCCGTGCTGGTGATTGCCTTTTGTATCTGGACGTTTGGTGGTCGCGGCGGCACTGCGTGGGAGTTTGAGGCCGACGATGCCCTGCCGATCATGACAGTGAAGGTCGCGGGCGGCAATACCGTTGCCGCGCCGGGCGACTATTGGTATCCGCGCAACGAGTTTGTGCAGTTGCAGCTGAGTGGCGGATCTATTCCTGGTGAAGAGATCGAGCGCGTGACCTTCGATGCGGCGCTCAAAACACTCACGGTCAAGCTCAAGAATCAGGGCGACGTGCCCACGACGATGGATATCGCGCTGACGGAATGGCGCCTGGAGCCCCCGTCGGGCGTCAGGGTATCCGAGGTGGAGCATGTCAAAGTTACTTATCAAGATGGCTCGACGAGCGAGATCGCTAAGGCTGATGGCTTGGCGGAGTAACGGGGTGTTTGGAAACGGCGGGCCTATTGTGCCTGAACGTTCATGAATACTAGGGTGTTTTTGTCTGAAAGCTCGGGAAAGTGTCGATAACCAACGTCGAACGCGGTGAGCTCGCTTGCATCCTCGAGCTTGTTTTCTGCCATCCAGCGCACCATGGAGCCGCGCGCCTTTTTGCTGGCGGTCGACCGTTGGATGGGTTTTCCGTTGCGGATGCCTTCGCCAAAGAGGCACGTGACGGCTGTGGCGTCGCCCGCGAGGCGGGGCAGAACGGCCTTGGCGTACTCCACACTGGCAAGGTTGACGATCGTGGTGTTTGAGCCTGCCGGAGCGATGGCCCGTGCGAGCTTGTCGCCCCAAAATGCGTAGAGGTCTCGGGCACCGTCGACGACAAGCTTCGCGCCCATCTCCAGCCGATACGGTTCAACGGCATGGAAAGGGCGTACGCATCCGTAGAGCCCCGAGAGGATCCAGAGATGGTTTTGCAGCCAGTCGAGCTGCGCGGAATCCATCACCTCGGGCGCCATACTCTGGTATTGAATGCCGTGATAGGACATGACGGCAGGGGAGAGGTGACGGGCGATATCGGGGTCGGTGAGGTCGGCATCGCTCAGGACGGGCATAAATTCGTGAAGCGTATCCTGGCACGTTGTAAGCAGCCTGTCGCTCACGTTCCAAAGGGCCTGCAGGCCGCCGCTGCCTTCATTCCGCTCGATATCTAGCAGTGCGCGGTGGAGGCGAGCTGTCTCGCGCACAAAGGGCGGAATGCCCAGGACTTCAAAAGCATCTTGGGCCGCGCGCATCTGCTTGGCGGGCGAAATGATGGCCTGCAGCATGGACTCTCCTCTGCCAAAAAAGGAAGTTGCGGTGGAATACGGTCTGTTTTGGCCGTTTATGGGCCAGTTTAGTCTGTATTTCACCGCAACTGATGAAGGGTTGGTTAGGCGCGCTCGATGAAGGCCTTGTAGCCGCGATAGGCCTCGTAGATATCGGCCTTGTTGGCGACCTCCCACAGGGCGTGCATAGACAGGACCGCCACACCGGAGTCGATGACGTTCATGCCGTACTCGGCCATGATGTAGGCGATGGTGCCGCCGCCGCCCGCGTTGACGCGGCCGAGCTCGCAGGTCTGGAAGTCCACGCCCGCTTCGTCCATGATGTCGCGGATGAGCGCCATGTACTCGGCGTCGGCGTCGTTGGAACCGCCCTTGCCGCGGCTGCCCGTGTACTTGTTAAAGCACAGACCGCGACCCATGAAGGCGGCGTTCTTGGTCTCGAACTTGCTGGCGTAGCCCGGGTCGAAGCCGGCGGACACGTCGGAGGAGAGCATGCGGCTGCGGGCGAGCGCGCGGCGCAGGGCCAGCGGGCTGTCCTCGCCGGCGAGCGTCATGATCTCGGCGACGGTGTTCTCGAAGAAGCGACTCGTCATGCCGGTGGCGCCCACGGAGCCGATCTCCTCCTTGTCGACAATGAGTGTGATGCTCGTGCGCTCCACGTTGGCGACATTGATCTGGGCGAGCATGGAGGGATAGGCGCAGACGCGGTCGTCGTGGCCATAGCCCAGAATCATGGAACGGTCGAGACCCATGTCGCGGGCGGGGCCGGCGGGTACGACCTCGATCTCGGCGGAGAGGAAGTCCTCCTCCTCGACGTCGTACTGCTCCTTAAGGATCTCCAGGAACATCTGCTTGACGGGCTCCTTGGGGGCGTCCTTGTCGTCCTCGTTAAACTTGACGGGGCGGCCACCGACGATCACGTCGAGGATCTCGGCGTCGACGGCGTCCTTGGCAGGCTTGGACATCTGCTCGCTGGAGAGATGGATCAGCAGGTCGGAGATGGTGAAGACCGGGTCGTCGGCCTTGTCGCCGATGTTGATATCGACGGTGGTGCCGTCCTTTTTGCAGATGACGCCCACGAGCGCGAGCGGGGAGGCGACCCAGTGATAGCTCTTGACGCCGCCATAGTAGTGCGTGTCGAGGTAGGCCATGTCGCCGGCCTCGAAGGCGGGGTTCTGCTTAAGGTCCAGGCGCGGCGAGTCCACGTGGGCGCCCAGGATGTTAAAGCCCTGCTCGAGCGGGGCGCAGCCCAGGTTGACGAGCATGAGGTCCTTGCCGTGGTTGGCGGCGTAGACCTTGTCGCCGGCCTTGAGCGCGCGGCCCTCGGCAATCACGGTCTCCAGATTGACGTAGCCCGCCTCCTCGGCCATTTTGATGCCGGCCTTGACGCACAGGCGCTCGGTCTTGTTCTCACTCAAAAACTGCTTATAGCCGCGGCAAAGCTCCTCGAGCTCCTCGATCTGCTGCGGTGTGTACTTTTTCCATGCGCAGGGACGCTCCATGACGCAGGCTCCTTTCGGATCGATCGTGCTGGTTGATGTACCGTGAGTCATCGTATCACGCGCGGGCGTGCGGCGGCGGGGGAGCTTGATGTGCGGTGGCCGCGGGGCGGGGAGCGTGTAAACTGGTGTGAGCAAACCGTGCCCAGCCCAAAGCGAGGTATTCAATATGTCTGACAAGCGCCGTACCTTTGCCGTTATCGACGGCAACTCGCTCATGCACCGTGCTTTCCACGCCGTGCCACCGACCATGAATGCGCCGGACGGTCGCCCCACCAACGCGATCTTTGGCTTCTTGAATATGTTCCTCAAGATGATCGACGCCTTCAATCCTGATGGCGTCGTCGTTGCGTTTGACAAGGGCAAGCCGCGTGTGCGTATGGAGATGCTGCTGCAGTACAAAGCGCAGCGTCCGCCCATGGATCCCGACCTGCATGCGCAATTCCCCATGATCAAGGAACTGCTCTCCGCGCTCAACGTGCCGATTCTGCAGTCCGAAGGCTGGGAAGGCGACGATATCCTGGGCACTATGGCGCGCTTGGGCGAGGAAGCCGGCTGCGACATGCTGCTGGTGACCGGCGACCGCGATATGTACCAGCTCGTGACTGAGCACGTCAACGTGGTCTCGACCCGCAAGGGCCTGTCCGATGTGGCGATTATGACGCCCGAGAGCGTGGACGACCTGTACCACGGCATTACGCCGGCGCTCGTGCCCGACTTTTACGGCCTGAAGGGCGATACGTCGGATAACATTCCCGGTGTGCCGGGCATCGGCCCCAAAAAGGCGAGCGCGCTCATCGCACAGTACGGCAGCTTGGACGAGGTTATCGCACATGCCGACGAGGTCAAGGGCAAGATGGGCGAGAACCTGCGCGCACACATCGACGACGCGCTGCTGAGCCGCAAGGTCGCAACCATCCGCACCGATGCACCCGTTGAGCTCGATTTTGAGGCGACGTCCTTCCCGGCGTTTTCTGCCGACGAGGTTTCCGCGGCGCTGGGCACGCTCGGCATCACGGCCATGCAGAACCGTTTCTTGGCACTGATCGGTGACGAGGGTGGCGCTGCTGCCGCTGCTAGCACGTTTGAGATGCCCACGATTGAGCGCACCGCTGCCGGCGATGCCGAGGCGCTTGCTGCCGTGGCGTCCGAGGTTGCCCGTGCGATCGAGGCGGGCGAGTGGGTCGCCGCCGTGGTGGACGACGACAAGGAAGAGGGCGCGCTCTTTGGACTGACGCGCACACTGTGGTTGGCGACGTCCAAGGGCCTGTTCGCGCTCGAGGAAGCCGATGACGGCACGCCTGCCGCTATCGAGGGCTTCAACTTCGTCCACGGCGTGATCGCCGGCGTACTTGCGCGCCTGTTTATGGAGGGCCGCGTGGCGAGCCCGGATACGAAGGCGCTGCTGCACGAGCTTTCGCCCATCGATTCTTCTGAGCCCGAGCTCATGGACCCGTTGTCAGTCGATTCTACGCGCATCTTCGATACCGTGGTGGCTGCCTATCTGCTGGATTCCGATCGTTCCGAGTTCGATGAGGCATATCTTGCCGATACGTATTTGCAGATAGCGTTGCCTGCGGCGCGCGGCGCAGAGGGTGCTGGTGAGAACGCTCCGGTGCCAGCCGCCCGTACTGCGGCCCTGACACTGGCGCTGGTCGCACCGCTGCGCGAGTGCATGGCCCGCGAGAATGCCGCCAACGTGTTCGATGGCATCGAGATGCCGCTCGTTCCGGTACTTGCCAAGATGGAGCGCGCGGGCATGCTCGTGGATCCCGATCGGCTGCGCAGCCTGTCCGAGGGTCTGGCGACCCAGATCACCGAGGTCGAGCGCAGCATTCGTGACCTGGCAGGCGACGAGACCTTTAACATCGGCAGCCCCATGCAGCTCTCGCACGTGCTCTTTGATGTTATGGGGCTTCCGACCAAGGGCCTAAAAAAGACCAAGCGCGGCTACTATTCGACCAACGCCAAGGTGCTGAGCGACCTTGCCCGCGACCACGAGATCGTGCGCCTGATTTTGGACTGGCGTGAGAAGTCCAAGATTAAGTCGACCTATCTGGACACGCTAGGTCCGCTGCGCCGTGGTGACGGGCGTGTGCACACCACGTACAACCAGACCATTACCGCGACGGGGCGCCTGTCTTCGAGCGACCCCAATCTGCAAAACATTCCGACGCGCTCGGAGCTGGGGCGTACCGTCAAGACGGCGTTCTCGGCGGGCGAGGGAAGCGTCTTTTTGGCGGTGGACTACTCGCAGATCGAGCTGCGCCTGCTCGCGCATCTTTCGGGCGACGAGCATCTGGTGCGCGCCTTCAACGAGGGCGAGGACTTCCATGCCGAGACGGCCGCGCGCGTATTTGGCGTGCCGGTGTCCGAGGTGACGCCCGACCTGCGCAGCCGCGCCAAGGCCGTGAACTTTGGCATCGTGTATGGTCAGCAGGCCTACGGCCTGTCGCAGTCGCTGCACATCTCGATGGCCGAGGCGCGCGACATGATCGATCGCTACTACGAGGCCTACCCGGGTGTGCGCACGTTCCTCGACAACGTGGTGGCGCGTGCCAAGCAGACGGGCTATGCCGAGACCATGTACGGCCGCCGTCGCCATATTCCGGAGCTCAAGGCCAAAAATCCGCAGCTCCGTGGCTTTGGCGAGCGCACGGCCATGAACCACCCCATGCAGGGCACCGCCGCCGACATCATCAAGATCGCCATGGCCCGCGTAAGCCGCCGCCTGGAAGAAGAGGGCTTTGCCGCCCACATGATCCTGCAAGTGCACGACGAACTGGACTTTGAGTGCCCCGTCAACGAAGTCGAGCGCCTAACCACCATGGTCCGCGACGTCATGGAGCACGTAGTGGACCTCCGCGTACCGTTGATCGCCGAAGCCTCAACCGGAGTAACCTGGGCCGACGCGAAATAGGAAAGCAACCACAGTTCCAAAGTAACCAAAAACAGAAGGACGCCCCTCATCAACAAGGAGCGTCCTTCGTTCAATTAAATTCAGCCAAAGTATCTAGGCGCCAAGACGCCATCCAAGCGGCAAGCAAGTCACCGCAGGACCTGGCCGGGCGAGGCGGGTAAGTTTTTCGTAGATTCCGCACGAGCCGGAAAGCACTTAATGTGCTTTCCGAGCGAGCCCAGGACCTGACCGAACGAAAAACTAACCCGCCTCGCCCGGCCAGGTCCGACGATCTGCGTTAACGAGCCGCCAAGATGGCGTCGATGAGCGTCAGTACGCCCCCGTCGTTGTTGCTCGGAATACGCCACTTGGCATGCGCGTTCATGTGCTCCTCGGCATTGCCCACGATAAAGCTATGCCCGACGCGCTCCAGCATGGGGATGTCGTTGTACGTATCGCCCACGGCAGCGGCGTCGGCGATATCGATGTCCAGGCGCTCGCAGAGATGAGCCACGCCCGACCCCTTGTCGACGCCCAGATTCATAAAGTCGATCCACTCGCGGCCCGCATTGGTGACGTAGAGTCGGTCCGAGAATGCCGGGTTGTAGTCCTCGCGAAACGCCGGCTCGGCATCGTAGGCGGGGAAAAAGATTGAGATCTTATTGGACTCGATATCAAGGCCCTCAAAGCTGTCGACGTAGTTGATTGTGTTGTAGTACACGCTGATCTCGTCGTGGTACTGATGGTCGCGGGCGAGCACATAGAACTCGTCGTAGCAGCACAGGACGGGAACGGCGCGCGGGTCCTCCGAGGCACGAGCGAGCACCTGCTGATACAGCGCCACATCGATGTTGCTCTTATAGATATAACTGCCGCGATAGATGACGCAGGCTCCGTTGTCGGGACAAAAAGCAAGGCGGTTCTTAATGCTCTCGAACATTTCCTCGAGTTTGGGGGCAGGGCGTCCGCTGGCGGGGCAGAATACAATGCCTGCGTCGGCGAGCTTGTCCAGGCGCTCATCAAGACCCTGCGGCAACACGCGCTCGTCGGTGAGTAGCGTCTTGTCCATGTCGACGGCGAGAATCTTAATGTTTCCGATATTGGTGTCCGATTCGTAAGTTTGCATAAAAGCGCGCCTTTCGTTTCGAAATTGTTTCAGACGTTATAACCATCAACCAGTAACCGAGCGTATTGTCGCAGGACCGGAGCGTATTTGCACTGCAATTCACAAAGTAATGAAAAAACTTTTCAGAAATTTGAATTTGTCGCTTGTGCTGCTGGCACTTTAGCGTAATATAGCGAACATCGAAAACGGAGACGGAAAAACAACCGCTTACCGAGTAAAAGGTACCGTTTACGATATTTGAATTGCGCCCGGCGATACGTGAAAGGAGAGGCAGATGCAGTTCGTAAAGATCATCACCACTGCAGACAATGCCATCCGACGCCAGCGCGCAATTTCCCGACGACGATAACAATCGTCTCTGTCCGCATGGGGCGAATTGCCTCAACAGAGTCATTTTGAGGTCGTTGGGTTTTAGCACGACATTGCTGCATGTTTCTAGGGCATGTATGTGCTGATTTTTGCTATTTAACCTGATATTGCACGGTATATGACCTTGAAATGACTTGCAACTGACCGATGTTCTAACTAGCTACCAAGGGCGAAAGGAAACAGCCATGAGCAAGGAAAAAGTCGTTCTCGCATATTCCGGTGGTCTTGATACATCCGTATGTGTCAAGTGGCTCCAGGACGAGAAGAATCTCGATGTCGTTTGCGTCTGCGGCAACGTGGGCCAGGAAGAGACCGGACTGGATGCCAAGAAGCAGAAGGCGCTCGACCTGGGCGTTCTCGATTGCCAGGTGCTCGACCTGCGCGACGAGTTCTCCGATGAGTTCCTGACCAAAGCCATCGCCGCAAACTCCATGTACGAGAATAAGTATCCGCTGCTCTCCGCCCTGTCTCGCCCGCTGCTTGCCAAGAAGCTTGTTGAGGTCGCCCACGAGTTTGGCGCGACCTGCGTCGCCCACGGCTGCACTGGCAAAGGTAACGATCAGGTCCGTTTTGAGGCCGCCGTCAAGGCCCTCGACCCCGAGCTCAAGGTGATCGCCCCGGTTCGCGAGTGGGACCTGAAGTGCCGTCCCGACGAGGTCGCCTATGCCCACGCCCACAACGTGCCGGTTCCCGAGGGTGCCAACGACAACCCCTACTCCATCGACGACAACCTGTGGGGTCGCGCCATCGAGTGCGGTCACCTGGAGGACCCTTGGAATGAGCCGCTCGATGACGCTTGGGTTATGACCAAGAACCCCGAGGACACGCCTGACACCCCGACCTATACCGAGATCGAGTTTGAGGCCGGCAAGCCTGTCGCCGTCGACGGCAAGAAGATGAAGCTCTCCGAGATCGTCATCGCCCTCAACAAGATTTCGGGCGACAACGGCTTTGGCCGTCTTGACCTGGTCGAGGATCGTCTGGTGGGCCTCAAGAGCCGCGAGTGCTATGAGGTTCCCGGCGCCCTGACGCTCATCACCGCCCACAAGGCGCTCGAGGACATCTGCGTCGAGGGCGACCTGCTCAAGACCAAGATCAAGCTCGAGCAGGATTGGGCCACCGCCGTGTACAACGGCCAGTGGTACAGCCCGCTCAAGAACGCGCTCGACGCCTTTATGGCCGATACCCAGAAGTTCGTGACCGGCACTGTCCGTCTGAAGTTCTTTAAGGGCAACTGCCATGTCGTCGGCCGCAAGAGTCCCTTCAGCCTCTACGACTACGGCCTGGCTACCTACGACCGCGACACCACGTTTGACGAGAAGGCCAGCGCCGGCTTTATCGAGATCGATACGCTGTCGCTCAAGACGTGGGCAAAGGTCCAGGGCCCCAGCTCTGCTGCTGCCCAGGCCTAGCGCCTCCTTCCCTTGGTATCCGCGCGGCCCATCCGCGTGATACATAACGGGCGCACGGGGTCCCTACCTTTCGTTATGCTTGCTGACACTTCTTAACATCGGTGGCCCCTACGTTCCGCCCGCATATATGATGCCGCGTCTGCGGCTGAGTCCGAGCCCCGCCGGGGTTGTCCGGCGGGGCTCCTTCTATCAATTTGGCGGCTCTGTGCCTATATATATGAGGAGTATCCATTATGTTCAATGCTATCGCGCATGCTTTGCTTGCCCTCGCGCCCGAGTTCGATGCTGTAAGGGTCGAGGACGTTCCTATGAGCCTGAAGGCCTGGATCGATGGTTCGCAGGGCAACATCCGGAGGGAGACGTTGGGCGCCAAGTGCATGGTGCGTCACTTCTTTGCAAATTAGCCACATGGCCCCGCGCGCGGCGGGGAGTGTGTAAAACTAGCGGTTGATAAATCGCTTTAGCGACAGGGCACATTGCTTTGGACGCTTGTTTTGGTATTTGGAGAAAGGAGACGGTTCCATGGCTCTTTGGGGCGGTCGTTTTGAGGCGGGCGTGGCCGAGGTCACGCAGGAGTTTGGCGCGTCGCTGCCGGTCGACAAACATCTCTATAAGCAGGATATCGCCGGCTCTAAGGCGCATGCCAAGATGTTGGCCGCCCAGGGCATCATCAGTGCCGAGGACGAGCAGGCGATTGCCAAGGGCCTGACCGGAATCGAACAGGATATCGATGCCGGCAACTTTACCTTCGACATCAACGATGAGGACATTCATATGTCCATCGAGAGCGAGCTGACGCGTCGCATCGGCGAGGCTGGCAAGCGCTTGCATACTGGGCGTTCGCGCAACGACCAGGTGGCGACCGATACGCGCCTGGGCGTCAAGGCGCTGGCCAAGGAGCTCATGGAGGCCAATCTTGAGCTGCGCCATGTGCTGGTGGATGCGGCCAAGAAGTACGACAAGGTGATTCTGCCGGGCTACACGCACATGCAACATGCTCAGCCCGTGCTGCTGTCGCATCACCTGCTGGCGTATTCCTGGATGTTCGCGCGCGACTTTACGCGTTTGAAGGCCGCCTTTGATGCTGCCGACAACTGCCCGCTGGGTGCCGCTGCGCTTGCCGGTACGAGCTATCCGCTCGATCGCCAGATGACGGCTGCCGAACTTGGCTTTGCGGGCGTGATCCCCAACTCGCTCGATGCCGTTTCCGACCGTGATTTTCTGCTCGATCTGCATTACGCCGGATCCGTCATGGCGATGCACCTGTCGCGTCTTTCCGAGGAGATCGTACTGTGGTCGAGCTCCGAATTTGGCTTTATCACGCTTTCCGACTCGTACTCCACTGGCTCGTCCATCATGCCGCAGAAGAAGAACCCCGACTTTGCCGAGCTTATCCGCGGCAAGAGCGGTCGCGTGTACGGCAACCTGGTGCAGCTGCTGGTAACCATGAAGGGCCTGCCGCTTGCTTATAACAAGGACTTGCAGGAGGACAAGGAGGGCGCGCTCGATACCGCCCATACGCTCATGCAGTGCCTGTCCGTTATGGCCGGAATGATTTCGACTTGGACCGTCAACGAGGATGCCATGGCGCGCGAGTGCGGCGTGGGGCACCTTGCCGCCACCGATGTTGCCGATTACCTGGCCAAGCGTGGCCTGCCGTTCCGCGAGGCACATGCCGTGGTGGGCCATCTGGTCCTGATGTGCGAGAAGCGCGGCTGCAATCTTGAGGACCTGCCGTTTGAGGTGTTCCAGGAGGCAAGCCCGCTCTTTGAGCGCGACATTACCGAGGCGCTCGATATCCCGTCGATTGTCGCCGCGCGCACGACCGAGGGCGGCACCGCTCCTGCCGCCGTTGCCGTGCAGTTGCAGCGTGCCGAGGCACAGCTCGTGGCTGACGAGGGCGTGTTTGGATCGCTGACCAAGGTCGTCGAGATGGGTCACGGGGCAAAGTAGAGGTTTGGCTGAAGCCGTTTTGGCCATGTATTGATAAATCGTTTTCACTTTACGGGCGCCTGCTGATGTGGGAGCCCGTATTTTGTTGCTATGGGGGAGGGGCTTGTCGAGAACTTCTGTAGGACCTTTGGGCAGGTTGTGAAGGGGATACGTTCGCGGGCGGCAACCGACCGCCTGCTCTGTTCGGCGCGGTTGATGGGCGGTCGGATGGTACTCTAATCGAGCTTCGAAACAGAAGTGACACATATGGAACGCTTCAATAAATTATAACGTTTCAATAAACAGCTTTTTGTTTAACTGCAGCTAAAACTCTGTTACGATGCAGTCCAGGCGGGTGCCGGAATGGGACTTGGGCACGCGCGAACCTACTTGAAAGGCTACCTTATGGCTATCGAGAAGACCTTCATCATGATTAAGCCCGACGCCGTGCGCGACCGCAAGATCGGCGAGATTGTTGCTCGCATCGAGCGCAGCGGCCTTGTCATCGAGCGCATGGAGATGACTACGCTCGAGCGCGCTACCGTCGAGGAGCACTACGCCCATCTGGCCGACAAGCCCTTCTTTGGCGGTCTCTGTGACTTTATGACGAGCGGTCCGGTCGTCAAGATGGTCGTTTCCGGTCTCTCCGCTGTTGCTAAGATGCGCACCCTCATGGGCGCTACTAATCCGCTTGACGCTGCTCCTGGTACCATCCGCGGCGACTTTGCCGTCGATGTCAACGCCAACGTGATCCACGGCTCCGACTGCCTGGAGAACGCCGAGATTGAGATCAAGCGCTTCTTTGGCTAAACCAGCTTTGACTCCTTAAAGCTGTTAGCGTGTGGCTTGGGCGCCGCGGAACTCCATCCGCGGCGCCCTTTTATTCCAAAATCTATGCAGGGGCCCGCTCGGACATGTGTTCCGAGTGGGCCCCTGCTGTTAGCTTGTGGCACTGAATAGTTTAGGCTTCGTCGACGATCTTAAGGGCGCGCGTGTGATCGATCTCGTTGAGGAGGTTAACGCGACGCTCGTGACGACCGCCCTCAAACTCGGCGTCGAGCCACTCGTCGACGATCATCTTGGCGAGCTCGGAGCCCACGACGCGGGCGCCAAAGGCGAGCACGTTGGTATTGTTGTGCATGCGCGAGAGCTTGGCGCTGAAGGGCTCGGAGCACACGACGGCGCGAACGCCCTCCACCTTGTTGGCAGCCAGGCTGATGCCGACGCCGGTGCCGCAGATCAGGATGCCCAGGTCGACGTCGCCGTTGGCAACGGCCTTACCCACCTTGTAGCCGGCGATGGGGTAATCAAAGCTCTCGGAGGTGTCGGTTCCAAAGTTCACGACCTCACAGCCGCGCTCCTTCAGGTGCTCGGAAATGATGTTCTTGAGCTCGACGGCGGCGTGGTCGTTACCGATACCAATCTTCATGAGTGGTTCCTCTCTGGTCCGTGCGGCGGAATTGCTAAAGGTTTTACCGCGTTCGACTGCATGATAGCGCGACTTTTGTGTAAACGCTCGGGCGTTTTTTGGTCAAACGCTTTAGCATGCAACAAGACCGGCTTTTCATGAATGAATGCCGTCGGATTGCGCTTGAACGCCGTCCGTCGGAACCATGGTTGCGGTTTTTGATGCATTGTTATCAAATAAAAGAGCTAACTATTATCGAGAGTCCAGTCCGTTATGTAAGCAGGAGATACCTATGCCTACCGATTCCATTCGCGATGCCGCTTTTTGCGATGTCTTGAACCGCGAGCTTGTCTGTGCGCTCGGCTGCACCGAGCCTATTGCCGTTGCCTATGCAGCGGCGCTGGCGAGCCAGACACTCGGTTGCGAACCCGATCATATGGACGTTGCCTGCTCGGGCAACATCATCAAGAACGTTAAGAGCGTGACCGTGCCCAACTCGGGCGGCATGCACGGTATTGAAGCAGCGGCCGTACTGGGTGCCGTGGGCGGTGACGCCAAGAGCGCGCTCGAGGTGCTCGAGTGCGTTAACGACGAAGATCGTGCTCGCGTGGCCGAGCTCCTCGCCGATGCTGATTACTGCGATGTGTCGCTTGTCGAGGGTGTACCCAACCTCTACATCAAGGTGACTGCCACAGCCGGGGGCCATACCGCGGTCGTCGAGATTACCGACCACCACACCAATGTCACGTGCCATACGCTCGACGGTATTCCGGTGTGCGGCAAGTCGGCGGGGGAGTGCGCCGCCTGCGCCGAGCGCGTCGTGGCCGAGCGAGCGGCGGATAAGGCCGACACGCCCATGTCGATTGAGTCCATCATCGACTTTATCGAGGACGGCGACATCGAGGGCGCCCGCGCTGCCGTTGAGCGTCAGATTGAGCTGAACGGCGCGATCAGCGACGAGGGCCTCGCGCACGCTTGGGGTGCCGAGGTTGGCCGTACGCTGCTGGGTGCTCGTGCCGATGACGTCGCCTGCCGCGCCCGCGCCCGTGCAGCCGCCGGGTCCGACGCCCGCATGAACGGCTGCGCGCTGCCGGTTGCCATTGTGTGCGGCTCGGGCAATCAGGGCATTACCTGCGCATTACCCGTCATGGAGTATGCCGAGTACCTGCGCTGCGACCACGAGCGCCTGGTGCGCGCCGTGATGCTGTCTGATCTTATCGCTGTGCATATCAAGAGTTATATTGGTGCGCTCTCGGCGTTTTGCGGTGCTATTTGCGCCGCATGCGGTGCCGGTGCCGCGATTACCTGGCTGTGCGGTGGCACGCGCGAGCAGATTGGCGCGACGGTCTCGAACACGCTCGGCAACGTTGGCGGCATCGTGTGCGATGGCGCCAAGGCAAGCTGCGCCGCCAAGATTTCCGCTGCCGTTGATGCGGCGATTCTGGGCCATGATATGGCCATGCAAGGTCGCGGCTTCCGCGCCGGCGAGGGCCTGATCCAGGATACCGTCGAGGAGACCATCGCCAGCATGGGCTACGTGGGCCGTGTTGGCATGAAGGACACCGATGTCGAGATCCTCAACATCATGATCGGTAAAACTCGAGTCTGTTAGTTACGCGGTTTTACCAAACCGCGTAACCGGTCGACGCTGCAAACGCCCCTAAGCGGCAATCTGCCTTTCAATCGTCGGGCATGGCCAGAAGGCCTATGCCCTCCTCTTTCAAGGCACATTGCTCGCTTAGGGGCGTTTTCGCTGACTTATGCTCAACCTGCGGCGTTATTTTGTTTGGAGCGAGGGGTCCTATGACAGTTCGTCGGCTACTTGGTGCTCATAGAAGGCTTCTACTACGGCGTTGAAGTCGCGGGCGAAGTCTTCCATGGTTCCGTGCCAGGTGGCTCGGCTTGGTTTGCCTTGGCCCACATAGGCGGTTTGAATACCGCAGACGGGGCTGGGGAAGTCGCGCTTGGGGTCGTTGCCCACCATGAGGACCTCATGAGGCTCGAGTCCCATCACCTGAAGCTGCTCTAGATAGTAGGTGGCATCGGGCTTGCAGCGGGTGGCGTTTCCCATGTGCGTCACGAGTTCAAAGGGGGCGTCGGCCATGTCGCCCCAGCCCATGCGGCACTCGATGGCCCCCTGCGGAAAGCTGGGGTTCGTAAAGAGCGCGCAGCGCAGGCCCGCGTTCTGTACCGCCTCGAGCGCGGCGTGTGCACCCGGCATGGCTTTCGCATTGATCATGTCATCGTTCTTGTACGGCAGGACTTCACGATCGTAGTAGGTAAACGCCTCGTAGATGAGTGGGTCTGAGAGGCAAATGCCGCACCGGCGCTCAATTTCTTCTTGGTAGAACTCAAGATTGGTGCGATTGTCCGTGCCGCTTCGGTGATTGGCGTTGAGGTCGACTAGGATGGTGCCGAGGCGTGCCATCGTGCCACCGCGGCTGCGTCGTCCGATATCTGCAAGCAACGACGAGACATCCTTAAAATAGCGAAGGATGAACGCGTTGAGGTTGATGCTAAGAAGCGTCTCGTCCATATCGAAAACGACTGCTTTGAGCACGCGGGCACCTTTCTCGAAA
>JAIIUG010000126.1:0-4606 GCA_022739635.1 Collinsella sp.
CAGCCTGCTGACCGTTCAGGCCGCCTTTATGGACGACACGCCGCGTCTGACCGGAGCCATCAACGATATGGCGGCCGAGTGTGAGCAGCGTGTCGAGGCCGGCGAGGGCGTAGCACCCAAGGGGACCAAGCGCATCCTGTACACCGGTACGCCCATGGCCGTGCCCAACTGGAAGCTGTTCAACCTCATCGAGAAAGCCGGCGGCATTGTGGTAGGCGAGGAGTCCTGCACGGGCTCGCGCTACTACAAGGATCTGGTCGACGAGTCCGGCGAGACGGTCGACGAGATGCTCGACGCCATCGCCGAGCGCTACTTTAAGATCAACTGCGCCGTCTTTACCCCCAACGACCAGCGTATGAAGGACATCGTCCAGATGGCGCGCGACCTGCATGCCGACGGCATCGTCGACGTGGCCCTGCAGTTCTGCACGCTCTACGAGATGGAGTCCTTCGCCGTGGAGAAGGCCGCCGAAGAGGCCGGTATTCCCTTTATGCACATAACGACCGACTACGCCGGCGAGGACGCAGGCCAGCTGCAAACTAGGATCGAAGCTTTCCTGGAGACCATTTAGGGCTATCCGTCTCGGCGGCTTCCCCAGGCACCCGATCTTGCCGTTCAAACCGTCGCTTGCGTACCAAAGTACGCGGCGCTTCTCTTTCACGGCAACCTCGGGCACCTGGAAAAGCCGTTTCCTTGGTCGGTTAAAAGGTTTGTTAAGGAGTTATATGTCGGAAAATATTGAGCAGCCGTTGCCGTCCACGTTTGAGGAGTTCAACGAGCAACGCAAGGCAGCGTTTATTCGCGTCAAGGATTACAAACAGGCCGGCAATCGCCTGGTCGGCTATTTGTGCAGCTATACGCCGCTCGAGATTATCGATGCCGCGGGCGCTGCAAGTGTGGCCTTGTGCGGCACATCCGACGAGGTGATTCCCGAGGCCGAGAAGGTGCTGCCGGCAAATCTGTGTCCGCTCATCAAATCGACGTACGGCTTTGCCTACTCGCAAAAGTGCCCGTTTACGTACTTTAGCGACATGATCATCGGCGAGACCACCTGCGACGGCAAGAAGAAGATGTACGAGCTACTCAACGAGCTCAAGCGCACGCACATTCTGCATCTTCCGCAGGGTCGCGATCGTGCCTACGAGCGTGAAGGCTGGTACGAGGAGTGCCGCCTGCTCAAGGAGGAGCTCGAGGGCTTCTACGGCATCACGATTACCGACGATGACCTGCGCGCTGCCGTCCGTCGTCGCAACCGCTTGCGTGCGGCCCAGCTCGAGATGTTTGCACTGCAGGCCAACCAGCCGGCGGCCATGAGCGGCGTCGACCTGATGAGCACCATGTTTGCCGGTACGTTCAGCTTTGATATCGAGGCCTATACGCAGCAGCTGGAGCAAAAGGTCGTCAAGCTGCGCGAGGCCTACGACGCGGGCGAGCGCCCGGTCGCGGCGGATGCCAAGCGCATTCTGATCACCGGCTGCCCGGTGGGCGGCGTGATCAACAAGATCGGTCGCACCATCGAGTCCAATGGCGGCGTGGTCGTGTGCATGGACGATTGCTCGGGCGAGCGCACGGCTGCCATGATGATCGACCCGGACGCACCCGACATTCTGCGTGCTATCGCAGACCGCTACCTGGACATTAACTGCTCGGTCATGACGCCCAATGACGGTCGTATGGAAAACACGCTGGCCATGTGCGAGAAGTATCACGTCGATGGCGTGGTGGAGAGCGTGCTGCAGGCCTGCCACACCTTTAACGTGGAGAGTGCGCGCATGCAGGAGGCTGTCGAGGGCGCGGGTATTCCGTATATGAAGATCGAGACCGACTACAGCAACGGTGACATGGGCCAGATCGAGACCCGCATTGCTGCCTTTATCGAGACCCTGTAGGACAAATGCGGCAAAGGGATAGCTGCTTTGCCGCATAGAAGGAGGATGCCGTGGTTGGCATTGGTATCGACATAGGCTCGACGGCCGCGAAGGCTGCGGTTGTGGAGACAGACAACGCCATTGCGTGGACCTGCGTCATGCCGACGGGGTATTCGTCGGTCGATGCGGCCGAGCGCCTACGCGGTGAACTCGCCGCAGCCGGCTATGACGTGACGGGCGACGATGTTCGCGTGGTCGCGACTGGCTACGGCCGTGTCGCGGTGCCCTATGCCAACAAGGTAGTGACCGAGATCACCTGCCATGGTGCCGGTGCGGTCCGCCTGTTTGGCGAGCAGGGCACGGTGATCGACGTGGGCGGCCAGGATACCAAGGTCATCCAACTCAAGGGCGGCCGCGTGGCAAAGTTCGCCATGAACGACAAGTGCGCCGCCGGCACGGGGCGCTTTCTGGAGATCATGGCCGACCGCCTGGGCATTACCCAGCAGCAGATGGCAGACCTCGCCCGCACCGGCGAGCCTACCAAGATCAGCAGCATGTGCACGGTGTTTGCCGAAAGCGAGGTCATCAGCCTGATCGGTCGCGGTGAGCCGCGCGAGAACATTGCGCGTGGCGTGATCGACAGTGTGGTCTCGCGCGTGGCGACCATGGCCGGGCAGGCCGCGGGCGCCCCGTACTACCTGACCGGTGGCCTGTGCGAGAACGCCTACGTTGCGGAGCGGTTGGGCGCGCTGTTGGGCTCGCCGGTGATCACCTCGCCCCAAGCCCGCTTTGCCGGTGCCATCGGCGCGGCGATTCGCGCACAGGCGCTCAATTAATGCATCCGCCTTGGGCTCGCATTCATGCGTATACTGAGAGAAAATGATTGACCGATGAGAGGAGGTATCGATGCCTGACGATCAGATTAAGCTCACGTCTATGACTGCCGCGAGCGGTTGAGCCGCTAAGTTGGCTCCTGGAGCCCTCGCCCAGGTCTTGGGCGACTTACCCAATGTGCATAACGACAACCTGCTCGTGGGGTTCGATACCTCCGACGATGCGAGCGTCTTCCGCGTTGGCGAGAACCTGGGCCTCGTGCAGTCCATCGACTTCTTCCCGCCGATGGTCGACGATCCCTATCTGTTCGGTCAGATCGCCGCGGCCAACTCGCTGTCGGACATCTACGCCATGGGCGGGCGGCCGAGTCATGCCATGAACCTGCTCTGCATACCCAGTTGCTTGGGCGTTGAGGTTGCCGGTCAGATTCTGGCGGGCGGCGCCGACAGGTGCGTCGAGGCGGGTTGCTCCATCGCGGGCGGCCACACCATCAACGACGACGAGCCCAAGTACGGCCTGTCCGTGAGCGGCTTTGTCGCGCTTGACCGTATGCTCGCCAACAGCGGCGCGCACGTGGGCGATGTTCTGCTGCTGACCAAGGCGATCGGCTCGGGCATCATCACTACGGCCATTAAGGGCGAGCTTGTCGAGCAGGACGAGGCTGGTCCGATGTTTGACTCGATGCGCACCCTCAACGAGGCGCCGATTCGTCTGGCCGAGGGGCTTGAGCTTCACGGCTGCACCGACATTACGGGCTTTGGCCTGATCGGGCACGCGTGCGAGATGGCCGAGGGCTCGGGCGTGCAGGTTGAGCTTGCGTCGGGGGCGGTGCCGCTCTTTGACCGGGTGCTCGACATGGCGCGTCTGGGCATTATCCCCGCGGGCTCCTACCGCAACCAGGACTTCTTTGGCCCGCGTGTGGCTGCCGACGAGGACCTGGAGCCGGGCATGCTCGACGCGCTGTACGATCCGCAGACGTCTGGTGGCCTGCTTATCGCGGCACCTGCTGCCGATGTGGATGAGCTTGCGCGCCGTCTGCATGCTGAAGGGCGTATCGCCGCCGTCGTCGGTCGCGTGTGCGAGCCGGTGCCAGGCGGTCCTGCCGTCCACGTTGTCCGTTAACGACACGTTTATTGAACTATGCACCGTTCTAAAACGATTTATTCGAAAGGAAAAACTATGTCTACCAAGATTGAAGTCAATGCCATGGGCGATGCCTGCCCACTGCCCGTCGTCAAGACGCTTAAGGCACTTAAACAGCTTGATGGCGAGGGTGCCGTCGTGACCTCGGTCGATAACGAGACCGCCGTCAAGAACATCTCCAAGATGGCGCAGGAGAAGGGTTGCACGGCCTCGGTCGAGAAGGTTTCTGACGCCGAGTGGCACGTGACTGTGGCGACCTCTGGCGCCGTTGCCGTGGCTGATCCCGAGCAGGATGGCGCTGCCTTCTGTGATGCCAGCGCCGGCAAGGGCAAACTCGTCATTTCCGTCTACACCGATTGCATGGGCCGTGGCGACGACGAGCTGGGCCACAAACTCATGAAGGCCTTTATCTTCGCCGTGACGCAGCAGGATGAGCTGCCCGCGACCATGCTGTTCTACAACGGCGGCGCTAAGCTCACCGTCGAGGGCTCTCCGGTGCTCGACGACCTGAAGGGCCTGGCCGAGCAGGGTGTCGAGATCCTCACCTGTGGTACCTGCCTCGACCACTATGGCATTAAAGACCAGCTTGCGGTGGGCGAGGTCACCAACATGTACGTGATCGTGGAGAAGATGGAGCAGGCCGTGCGCGTCGTGCGCCCGTAGCGTATTGGTTGGAGTTGCCATGAGGGAGAAGCGCCCGGCGCTTGTCATCACGTTTCCCACCACGGCGGCCGCCATGGGGTGCGAGACCCTATGCATCG
>JAIIUG010000127.1:0-4526 GCA_022739635.1 Collinsella sp.
ATTCAGCATCAGGGTAGCGCTGCGACGCGGAAATCGCGCGCCGTTGCCGCGCCCCGCAGTGCCCGCTTCCCCCGAGAACAATTATCAGTGCAGGTAGATGGCTTATCAAAAATCGAAAAATGCCGGTATGGATGGGGGTCTCCGAATCAACCCCGTAATCCGGCATAGTTTTGAAATGGCACTAAAGTAGGCACAGGCTAAATACCGATTCCAATGATAGTTGCGGTGGAATAGTTCCTGGATACCGGGGTTTTGGCGGAAATCAGGAACTATTTCACCGCAATTGAGGAGGGACGGGGTGGATGGCGGGGTCGCTAAAAGAGCCCCGTCCTAAATGAGCTGCTTAGGCGGGGTCGATGTCCATGCTGGCGATGAGGTCGGTACCGGTGTCTAGGAGGTTGGGGAGGACTACATCGCTCATGCGGATGGGGGCTTTGACCTCTAGGCCCCGGATGAGGTCCATCGCCTGGGCGTGGAGTTCGAGCGGGATGGCTTCGGCCGTGCGCACGGGCAGCAGCGCCTCGACGCCGCCGGATACGGCCACGGTCGTGGTAAGCACGCGCATGGGGCAGGTGAGCTCCTGATGTGCAAACTTATCACCGCGCGGACAGCTGTTGCCGGTTACGGAGCGCACCTCTACCACGGCGCCGTCTGCGCTGCGCTCGACCTCCACGGTCAGGAGGCACTCGGATGGGCAGGTGGTGCAGTTGAACTGCAGCGTCTCAGTCGCATTCGTGTTCATGACGTCATACCTCCTCAACGGGGTCGACGGACAGGACAATCTCGTTAACACCCAGGTCGAGTGCGCGCTGAATTACCTTTGCCGGTACTGGGAAGCTCTCCATTACGCTCGGTTTAAACGGGCGGACCTTGCCTGCAAACAGCTCCTCGTCGCCTGCCAGAATGCGCACGCGGGCGGCGTCGACGGGTCGGCGCACGCGGAAGTTAAGTTTAGTGAGCCCGACGGTCGTAATGCGCCCCGGCAGCGCGTAGCCCGCAATTCCGGCGGGGGAGACCGTGAGCTCGCAGCCCGCGTCCGCAGCGCCCGCATCGGCCCCAGCACCACAGCCCAGCGCGTACGCCGCCGCAGCCGCACCGGCACGCTCGGACTCGGTCGTGACATTGTCCGCTAGATCGTGCACGTGCAGCACGTTGCCGCAGGCAAAGATGCCCGGCACGTCCGTTTGCAGGCTCTGGTCCACCACGGCGCCGCGCGTGCGCGGGTCAAGCTCAACGCCCGCGCCCACCGAAAGCTCATTCTCGGGAATCAGACCCACCGAAAGCAGTAGCGTGTCGCACGGAACAACGCGCTCGGTCCCCGGAATGGGTGCAAGATGCTCGTCGACCTGGCTTACCTCGACGGCCTCCACGCGGTCGTGTCCGATCACGCGTGTCACGGTGGTCGACAGGTGCAGCGGAATGCCAAAGTCGTCTAGGCAGTTCTTCACATTGCGGCGCAGGCCGTTGGCGTACGGCATGAGCTCGTACACGCCCTCGACCGAAATCCCCTCGAGCGTGCAGCGGCGCGCCATGATCAGCCCGATGTCGCCCGAGCCCAAAATGACGGCGCGTGAGCCGGGTTTGAGGTTCTCGATATTGATGTATCGCTGCGCCAAGCCGGCCGTAAACACGCCGGCGGGTCGGCTGCCGGGAATCTTGATCTCGCTGCGGGTGCGCTCGCGGCAACCCATGGCAAGGACGACCGCGCGCCCGGTGAGCTGCAACATGCCGGTGGGGCTCATGAGCGTGACGGTGTGGACCGCGGCATCTTCCGGGGACTCGCCCGAATCAATCCCAAGCACCATGCTGTCCAAGAACAGCGCAATGTCGGTCGCGCGCACCTGGTCGATAAAGCGCTGCGCGTATTCGGGGCCGGTGAGCTCCTGCTTAAAGTGCGATAGGCCAAAACCGGGGTGGATGCATTGGCGCAGGATGCCGCCCAGATGCTGCTCGCGCTCCACGATGGCCACGTGTGCGCCGGCCTTATGCGCGGCAAGTGCGGCCGCCATGCCGGCAGGTCCGCCGCCGATAACGACCACGTCGAACGCCTGCGTAGGTACCGTCTCAATGGCATCGCTATCAATCGCGCTTGATTTGAATTCCGCCATCCTAGCGCACCCCCTTCAAAGGTCCCTCAACGAGCCACGAGCCGGTGTCCTCCAGCAGCACCTCGCTGGGGTCGCAGCCCAGCTCACGGGCCAGAATCGCCACTACGCGGCTCTGGCAAAAGCCGCTCTGGCAGCGGCCCATGCCGGCACGGCAGCGGCGCTTGACGCCCTCGACCGAAACCGCACCTGGGCGGCGTCGAATCGCGGCAACAATCTCGGCCTCGGGCACCGTCTCGCAGCGGCAGACAATCTGCCCCCACGCGGAGTCGGACTCAATGAGCTCCTCCTTGCGCGCAAGCGGCGCACGGTCGAAGTCGTCCGGCGCGCGGCGAATCGGATTCCAATCGGCTCGCTCGTGCAAAGCAACGCCCGCCTCGCGCATCACGTGCTCCATGCGCTCGGCAATGGCCGGCGCGCTCGCCACGCCTGGGGACTGAATGCCCGCCGCCTGAAAGAGCCCCGGCACCACGGCGGACTGCCCAATAAAGAAGTCGTTTGTTCCCTGAATGACCGGGCGCCCGCCGGCAAACGCGCGCACCACGCGACGCGTGTCCAGATCGGGCACCAGCTTGCGCGCGCCGGTCAGGAGCGCGTTGACGTCGTTCGCATAGGTCTGTGTATCGCCCGGCTCGCGCACGGCAGCGGTCGCGGTGATTACGGTATTGCCGTGTACGGTGCCCGTGACGATAACGCCCTTGGACACCGGCGTCGGAACGGGGTAGAGCGGCATCAGCGTGCGCGGCTCCTTGTCCAGTACCACAATGTTTCCCTGGCGCCAGACCATCTGGAACTCCTCGGCGCCGGCCATATGCGAGATGTCTGCGGCTCCGTTGCCCGCGGCGTTGATCAGATAGCGGCAGCACACATCGCCGGCGGGCGTTGCCAGCGTAAAGCGTGCAGCCCCGTCGGTAGTCTCGCTGCCAGCAACCTCAATCGCTTCCACCGGTGCGGAGCGCATAAACGTCACCCCGTTGGCGACGGCGTTCTCCAGCGCGGCAATGGCGACCTCAAACGGATCGACAAAACCGGTCGAGGGGCACCACAGCGCGCATGTTGCGTCGGCGCTGGCACGCGGTTCCAGCTCGCGGATACGTTCGGGGCCGATAATCGACAGCTCGGGCACGCCGTTGGCCAGGCCATTCTGGCGCAGCTTCTCCAGGTGTGCGCGGTCTTCGTCGTTAAACCCCAGCACCATCGACCCGGTGCGGCGGAACAAAAAGCCCAGCTCCTGGGCCCAGATGCCATACAGTTCGCAGCCGCGGGCATTGACCTGTGCCTTTACGGTGCCCGGAGCCGGATCGTAGCCGGCGTGCACCAGGCCGCCGTTGGCCTTCGAGGCGCCCAGCGCGATGTCGTTGGCCGCCTCGACCACGCAAATGGACAAGTCATAGCGCGAGAGCTGCCGCGCGATGGCGCACCCGGTGATGCCAGCGCCCACAATCGCGATATCAAACGTTTCCGTCACAGTGCCTCCCAGACGAGTTGACAGGCTGTCAATAAGACTATCCTACGGTCTGCACGCCTTCAGTGTGGCAGCAATGCGGCGAACAGCCCCGCAACACCCGCCAACGGCAGGCGAGGGGAGACTCAGGACCATCGGTGACCTCGTCTGCCGCCCCTGGTGTCAGAGGTTCGTCTCGTTCTGTAACAGTAAGCAGAAGACCTGGGTTCCAGATGTTACGGATCGAGACGTTAATCTGGCGGGTCATTCGTTTGTCTCGATCTGTAACATCTGGGGACCGTTTTGGGTTCTAGATGTTACAGATTTAGATGAATCTATCAGTCGGTTTCGAATGTCTTAATCTGTAACGGTTAGACCTGTTTTTGCCGAGTTGTTGTTACAGATTGAGATGTTTGTGTCCGCGTCAGCCCCGTACCCAGCTGTGGTCCCATATAAACAAACCCCGTGGTAAACTTGACCGGACTGTAAATATTTCGAAAGGTACACCTCAATGTCCAAATACATCAACGAGCTCATGTCGCCGCAGCTTATGGGCGTCATCTATGCCTTCGTGGGCTTTATCATCGCCCTGTATGTGCTGTCGGTCGTCTATGTGTTCATCGACGCTCGCCGCCGAGGCGCCAGCGCCTACGTGGCATGGGGCATCATCGCCCTCATCCCGTTTGTTGGCCTTATCGCCTACCTGGTCCTGCGCCCGCACTCCTACGCGTCCGACCGCGAGGAGCAGGAGCTGGACATGGCCCTGCGCGAGCGCCAGCTTGCCCAGTACGGCACCTGCCCGCAGTGTGGTGCGCCCATCGAGAAGGACTTTGTCGTGTGCCCGGTGTGCGACACCCAGGTTCGTAACGTTTGCCCCAGCTGCCATCGCCCGCTCGACGCGCACTGGAAGGTCTGCCCCTACTGCCGAACTCGCATCCAGTAACGCATCCATCGCCGGGCCGGCCGCAAGCCACGGG
>JAIIUG010000128.1:0-4481 GCA_022739635.1 Collinsella sp.
GCGTATTGGTTGGAGTTGCCATGAGGGAGAAGCGCCCGGCGCTTGTCATCACGTTTCCCACCACGGCGGCCGCCATGGGGTGCGAGACCCTATGCATCGAGCGCGGCCTTCCCGGGCGCACGATTCCCGTGCCCGGGGAGGTCGCTGCCGGCTGCGGCTTGGCGTGGAAGGCGCTGCCTTCGGATGAGGACCTGCTGCGCGGCGAGCTTGCCGCGGCGGGCGTCCCCACCGAGGGCTTTACGGTGATCGACATGTGGGAGGTCGTGCGATGATCTACCTGGATAACGCTGCGACGACCATGCATAAGCCGCAAACGGTCATCGATGCCGTGACGCAGGCGATGTGCTCGCTCGGCAATGCCGGGCGCGGCGCGACGTCGGGTGCGCTCGATGCGGCGCGTACCATCCACGGCTGTCGCGCCAAGCTTGCGCGCTTGCTGGGCTGCCCGCGGGCCGATCATGTTTGTTTTACGCCCAACTCCACCGCGGCGCTCAATACCGTCATTAATGGCGTGGTGCGCCCCGGCGATCGTGTGGTCACGACGGTGCTCGAGCATAACTCCGTGCTGCGTCCGCTCAACCGCCTGGCAGCAGAGCAGGGCGTGACCGTTGAACATGCGGGCTGTGACGCGAACGGCGTGCTCGACTATGACGAGCTTGGGCAGTTGGTCACGCCGGGTACGCGTGCCGTGGTGGTGACGCACGCCTCCAATGTGACCGGCAACGCGGTCGACATTGCACGCGTAGCCGCCATGGCCCATGCGGCCGGTGCGCTCGTGATCGTCGATGCCTCGCAGTCTGCCGGCACGGCGCATATCGATATGCAGGCCATGGGGCTCGACGTGGTGTGCTTTACCGGCCACAAGGGGCTCATGGGTCCGCAGGGGACCGGCGGCCTGGCCGTGGCAGAGGGTATTGACGTAGCCCCTTGGGCCATGGGCGGTACGGGCGTGCACAGCTTCGATGCGCTGCAGCCGCTTGAGTGGCCCACGCGCCTTGAGGCGGGCACGCTCAACGGCCACGGTATCGCCGGCCTTTCTGCTGGCCTCGACTTTATCGAGGCCCAGGGCGGGGTGGAGACGATTGCAGCTCGCGAGCGCTCGCTTGCCGAGCGTTTCCTCGCAGGCGTTCGCGAAATCCCCGGCATTGCGCTCTACGGTGCCTTTGACCAGCCGACGCGCTCTGCGATTGTGTCGCTCAACGTGGGTGATATCGACTCTGCCGAGATCTCGGATGCGCTCATGCAAGGGTGGGGGATTGCGACGCGCCCCGGCGCCCATTGCGCCCCGCTCATGCACCGCGCGCTCGGGACCGAGCGCCAGGGCGTCGTCCGCTTCTCGTTTGGGTATTTCAACACGACCGAAGAAGTCGACACGGCTATCGATGCTCTGTGCGATTTAGCCTGCTAAAGCTGCTAGAGCGTATATACTTGCGGGACGGGTGTTTTTGCCCGTCCCATTTTTTGTTTCAACCCGAAAGGTGGACCCATGGCTTCATCCGCCCCGCGCGGTCTGCGCTCCGAACATGTCGTCACCGTCGGCATCGCCCTGTTCTCGATGCTCTTTGGCGCTGGCAACCTCATTATCCCGCCACTGCTGGCACTGCAGGCAGGTTCTGCCACGCCGGTCGCCATGCTCGGCTTTCTCATCGCCGCCATCGGCCTGCCCGTCATGGGCTTTATCGCCGTGGCGCTTGCCGGAACGGCGCGCGAGCTTGCCGGCCGCGTGCACCCCAAGTTCGGTGAGTTCTTTGTCGCGGCGGTGTATCTGGCCATCGGCCCGTGCCTGGCTATTCCGCGTACGAGCTCCACGGCCTTCGAGATGCTGGTGCCGCTGCTGCCCGAGGGCGTCTCGCTCGGCACGGCTCGCCTGGTGTTTGCCGTTGGCTTCTTTGTCGTCGCGTTTGCGCTCACGCTGCGCCCGGGCGTTATCACACGCGTGCTCGGTCGTATTACGGGCCCCGCGCTTATCGCGCTCATCGTGCTGGTCGTGGGTGCCGCTGTGGTCTCGCCGTTGGGTCCCGCTGCCGCGCCACAGGCTCCCTACGATGCCGGCGCCGCCGTGCAGGGCTTTCTGACTGGCTATCAGACCATGGACCTGCTTGCGTCGCTCGCCTTTGGCATCATCATCGCCGAGACCATCTACGAGCTGGGCGTAACCGATGACAAGCGCGTGGCCTTCGAGATCTCGCGTTCGGGTGTGATCGCCGGCGTGCTCATGGCCATCATCTACTGCGGCCTGGCGCTTGCCGGTATGCAGCTCGGCACGGTTATGCCCGACGCCACCAACGGCGCCGCGATCCTTGCGCGTTCGGCCTCTATGCACTTTGGCCTAGCCGGCACGGTCGTGGTCTTTGCGATTTTCTTCCTCGCCTGCATGAATGTGTGTATTGGCCTTATCAGCTGCTGCTCGCGTTACTTCTGCGAGACGTATGTGGTCGAAGGGGGAGCGGAGGCTTCTGAGGAGGCCATGCGCCGCCCCTTTGCGGTTCTCGCCTTTGTGTTCGCGGCGTTTTCGTGCGTGCTCTCCAACGTGGGCCTCGACGTGATCCTTATGTTCTCGGTGCCTATGCTCAACGCCCTGTATCCCGTTGCCATTGTGCTGGTGCTTATGGGCCTGGTGCACGGCTTTTGCGACGCGCATCCGCAGGTGTGGGTCTGGGTCGGCGGCGTTGTCGCGGTACAGAGCGTGATCACTTCGGTCCGCGATGCGTTCTTTACTGGCGCGTGGCTGCCGTTCGATGCGTTGCCGCTGGCAGATATCGGCGCTGCGTGGGCGCCGGTTGCTGTGGTCGCGTTTGTGATTGGTCTGGTTCATAGCCAGTTTGTCGCACATTCGAGGAGCTAGGGTTTCTGCGCTTGCACAGGCGGGGAGTCTCCCCTATAATTTCCTTCGCTTTGGGACACGCAAGGTTTAGACCTTAGCTGCTCAACACCTTCGGGACGTGGCGCAGTTTGGTAGCGCGCCTGCTTTGGGAGCAGGATGTCGCAGGTTCAAATCCTGTCGTCCCGACCATATCTTGCGGGCGTAGTTCAATGGTAGAACCCCAGCCTTCCAAGCTGATGACGCGGGTTCGATTCCCGTCGCCCGCTCCATAGGATAGTTTTAACGGCTTTGGCTCCATTTGGTGCCAGGGCCGTTTTCATATATATGCCGGGGACCCCACATCCCCACCTAAGTTGCGGTGAAATACGGACTGTTTTTCGGTTTTTATGGCCCATGTAGTCCGTATTTCACCGCAACTATTTGTAAGGTTGGATTTTGATGCCGTTGGGAGGGTCGTAGCGACCGTCTACCGAGAATGGAAATATTTTTTGAAGCTCTGACCTGCGACGTCAAGCTTTTGGTCAGCTTTTGGCAAGGCCTGCGGACGGAAGCATGCGATAGCGTAATGGTATTTTCTCCGCCGTGATGGTTATGGGGTTGGCCATGCTCGATAAAGGCAAACATTTTCCGCAGTCATATGCAAGGATGCTATTCTCGGCCCTTGGAATTCATCAAGATGGACAGCTGCTTATAACAATTGATCCTTGGGAAGAACGCCGTGCGCGCGAGCTTATGCAGGAAGAGCTTATGCTTCGTCTTTACAACCACGTGTATGCGGATCCGGTCTATTGGAATAATCTTGGGGTTGAAGATCGCATCTTTCAGCTGGCATCCGCTATTGCGGTCGTTGAACCTGATGCTGTGTTTTGCGGATCGACGGCAGCGCTGCTCTACGGCATCGGCTCGGCGTACACGCTTCTGGATAAAGTGCAAGTGCTGCTGCCTCGGTCTACAAGGCGCGATACGTATGAGTTCGTTGAATACAAGCGCTGGCGGGCGGGCGAAGTGTGGCGGCTCGGTCTGTTTACGCTGACGGATCCGTATCGAACGGTTGTTGATATCGCCCGAACGAGCGCCTTTCGCTATGCGCTGGGCTATGTCGATGGCTTGGCCCGTGAGTACGATGTCGAACGTGAAGAGCTGCGAGCATATGCGCAGGCAAATTGCCGAGGGTTGCATGGCATCGCGCGTGCTTTTGACGTTTTTGAGCATATGGACGGCAGGTCAGACAATGGTGGCGAGTCCGAGGCGAGAGCAGCGATGATTCTCGCTGGGGTTGCCGCGCCTGAGCTTCAAGTTGAGATAACGCGACCGGGAAACGCTGGTTATTATCTAGCAGATTATGGCTGGCAGATGCCAGACGGCTCATGGACGCTGGCAGAGCTGCATGGGCTGGGTAAGTTTGAAGACGAAGCTCAAGATGATCCAGAGCAAGCGGCGGCAAAAACCTATCGAGCGGCCCTCATGCGCGACGCGAACCTTCGCGCCATGGGCCACAACGTCATTCATTTCAAACTTTCGGACACCTACGACGTGGAATCGTTCGGTGCCATGATGCGCGGTTACGGCATTCCGACAACAAAACCCTACGCCGACTCCCGATAGCGAAATCGTTCGCAGCCAACCTTCAATAAGTTGCGGTGAAATACGGACTGTT
>JAIIUG010000129.1:0-4442 GCA_022739635.1 Collinsella sp.
AGCTTGTAGACGGTGTAGTCCTGCAGCTTGGAGAGGATCTGGCCTACCAGATTAACGAGCACGAGCGCCAGAATGTAAGGACCAAAGACCTCAAACACCTGGTCGCCTGCCACGGAGCCGGCCTGGACGCGGTCGACGATAAGCGCCATCACGTAGGTGTTGGCAAACGTGAGCAAAAAGATGTAGCCCGCCGACGAGAACACCGAGAGAAAGACGATCAGCGGCTGCGTGCGCGTGACGTCCCAAAAACGCTGCAACGTGCGGCGCACGGTGGAGCGCTTGAGCGGGCTGGTGCTTCTCTGAGACATGGGCTTCCTTTCGCATCTGATAGGGCGAGAGGCCATTGTTGCACATTGAAGCGCACTTCAGTCAAGCGCGACGCGAAAAGCGCCCGCGCCCCGCGTTTACGCCGGCGCGCCGCCGTCCGTTGCGGCTAGTCCTCGTCCTCTTGGTCTGCGGGCAGGCCTGCGGACGTGAGCCCCAAGATCGCGTCGGCCTGGTCGGTATCCTCCAGCGCGTCGATGTCCTTGAGCTTGCGTTCCATAACGTTAGTGCGCGTGGTGATGATGCCCTCGACCGTTTTACCCGCGGTCTCGATCTGCTGCTGGGCGCGACGCAGCGCCGCCTGATAGCGCGGCAGCTCGGCCTTGACGGCGGAAAGTACGCGCAGCACGTCATCAGTGCGTTTTTGCAACTTAAATGTCTGGTAGCTCATCTGCAGACTATTGAGGATGGCCGCCATGGTGCTGGGGCCGGCAACGTTGACGTGATAGTCGCGGCCCAGGGTCTCGATAAGCCCGGGGCGACTGACGACCTCGGCGTACAGGCCCTCAAACGGCACGAACATAATGCCAAAGTTGGTGGTCGCCGGCACGCTCAGGTACTTTTCGCAGATGTCCTTGGCCTCGCGTTTGACCATCGCATCGAGCGTCTTGCGTGCTGCGGCGACGGCCTCAGCGTCACCCGACTCTTGCGCGTCGAGCAGATGCTCGTACGCGTCGCCCGGGAATTTGGAGTCGATCGGCAGCAGCACGGGGTCGCCCTCGTCTACCGGCAGCTTGACGGCAAACTCAACACGCTCCGAGGCGCCGGGCTTGGTGGCGACGTTTTCCAGATACTGGTCGGGTGTGAGGATGTCCGCCAGGATTGCACCCAGCTGCACCTCGCCCAAAATGCCACGCGCCTTGACGTTGCCCAGCACGCGCTTAAGGTCGCCCACGCCGGTGGCGATAGATTGCATATCGCCCAGGCCCTTGTACACGGCCTCGAGCTGGTCGCTCACCTGCTTAAACGATGCCGACAGGCGATCGTTGAGCGTGCGGGAGAGCTTCTCGTCCACCGTCGCGCGCATCTGATCGAGCTGCACGTTGTTGTCCTTGCGGATGGCGCCCAGCTGGGCATCGACCGTCTCGCGCACCTTGTCCAGGCGCTGCTCGATGCCCTCGCGGTTGGCGCCAAGCTGTTGGGCCGTCTCGCGGCGCAGGTCGTCCATACGGTCGCCGGCCTGCGAGAACTCTCGCGCGATGGTCAGGTAGCGTTGCTGCTCCACGGCCGCATCGGTCGTCTGCTGCTGCGCGATGGCGTTTGCCGTGCGGCGGGTTTCTGTCAGCGCGACGTTGAGGGCATCGAGCGCGCTGTTGGCCTGCTCGAGCGCCGCGAGCGTCTCCGCTTCGTTGCCGCCACGCTCTCGCAACTCGGCACGAAGGCCTTTAAGCTGCAGGGCGCAAACCACAGCAACTCCCACCGCCACTAAGGCGATCACAACAAGCGCAATATCAATAGCAGACATAGACTCCGCCCAACAAACCCAATCGATTATCAATCAAAACCGCGATCAATCTTACCCCGCCACACGCACCGGACGTCCGGCCCCTTCTTGGGCGCTTCTCTCCTCCGCATATTCCATAATGCGGCGCGCTGTCTTCCTGCTCACCTTCGAGTCATCACCGGCTAAGTATGCGTACACGTTTCCCTTATTCAGATTCAAATCGCGGCAGAGACCGTAGCGCGTTACGCCCGATTTCCCTAGCGCTCCCAATGTTCTTTTTCGCATCAGGGCGTTGATCCTTCTGTCCGCCACTGGCTTTTCCTTCACCGCTCTATACGCACGCCAAACGTTGGCATAACGGTTAGGGAGCTCACTTTTGGCGCATAGAGACGCCATGCTACCCGCTTGATCGTACAAGGACAAAACGCCTCGGTAATCCTCTTCCATCCACGAGCCCTCAGATAAACCCAGAACGTATTCGGCTTTTCCTTGCGCTAAAGCGAGCAAAAACAGAGGCTCCGCCACGCGCGGCCCAACCGTTGTTGCCTGCTTTACAAGCTTCCTAAAACTCAGCGACTGCTGTCCGGACAGCTCTCGGCAATAGCCTTTCAAAAATCCCTCAAAAGTCAGATTCAACCGAGCACCTCCTTTTTGTATTGCCTGTATCTCCTATTATTATTCATCTTCAATAATACTATTCAGTCATACGATTTGACCCGCAAGATGCAAGGATTCCACTCGAGGCGATAATCCTAGCATCCAAGAAGCCCAATGGTGGCGAATGCTAACTCTCCCAGCCGGCGCGGATGGTTGTTATGACATCGCCTAGGCGCTGGCCGAGGGCTGACAGATGTTGGAGCACTTCGCTGGGCGAAGCACCGTTGAGGATGCAGGTGAGCGCATACGAGACCAAGAAAATCGCCGCAAGTCCTAACGGAATGAGCACAATCATCGCTAACGTGCGCAGGCGCTGGCCCACGCGACGGTGACGCGTGCGGCGCTTGTCAAACGCAAGCTCCTGTGCATACGAATCTTGTTGTACGGAATAGTTCTCTGGCGCCGATTCGCACCCGGACACAGCTGCAGGTACAGCAGCGGGCGCGGCATTTTGCGCAAAGGGCTGGGCAGATACCCCTTGCATTTGCATCTCCATGAGTCGTTGCTGCTGACGCAACATGCGCTCAGCTTGTTGCTGCGGAGTCTCAAGAAACAGGTCCATGCTGGCCTCCAAAATCGGAGCATTCGACGCTTGCGCCCAGCATCCCGCATCACTATGACCGCGACAACACAATCGCCGGCAATAGCCACAAAGTTTCTTTTGCCCAAAAGCTGTCGAAAAGCTCAACAACTCCCCCTACCGGCACTTTCTCTGAGCTTTTTTATCGAATGATCTTTTACCCTTCCACCAGCCCGCCAACTAACCAAAAGCTGACCAAAAGCTTGACGAAAAGTGTGGAGACAGGGACCCCACATAAACAAACGTGCCGCCCCAAAAGGGGCGGCACGCAAACTTAATTATCAGCTTTTCTACAGCGGGCAAGCGACGACCCAAGGCGGGCCGGGAGGGCCGGATTACCTTCCCTCAACGCGACCCTGCGGAGCCGTGAGCGGGGAGGGAAGGTAATCCGGCCCTCCCGGCCCGCGCTTCGCAGTCGGTGAAAGCAGGCTACATGCCCGCAAGGCCTCGGGCGGCGGTGGCACACATAAACGCCAGTGCCAGGATCACGAGCGAGCCCGCGATATCGACCAGCACGCCCATTGCGCGGCGCTCAAACAGCCAGCTCTCGAAGTGCGGGGCAACGTTGCGCCAAACACGCCACAACAAGATGCCCATGCCGATGACACCGGGAATATTGAGCAGCAAAATCTCGGAGCACAAGAGGCCGATCAGGTTGCCGGCGGCAAAGCCCGCATCGCCCTCGCAGTACTTGCGATAAATCATGTACAGCATGTACGCCACAAACGGCTGCAGGCACGCAGAGATAAACGTGACCACCATCGAGGGGTCCTGAGAAAAGACGTCGGTGAGCTTATCCACGCTCGCGGCATCCTTAGAGGCCAAGAACAGACCGATGACCACCACAGGCACCACGCCCAAGATGACCTCGACCATCGTAAACAGCTTGGCAGTCAGGTCTTCGCTCGCCGTATTCAAATGAGGTGCCCACTCAGGATGAGCATGCGCGCCGACCTTCTTGTCCTTCTCGGCACGATCGGCCTTTTTGCCCTCAGGAACCCGACGACCAGGATCCTTGCGAGTCCCCGCCGCAGCCACCCGAGCCCGAGACTTCTTACCCATACAAAAACACCCCATCAGGTAGTAGATAAACTAAAAGTCGCTACCCAGTGTACCCCACCCATGAACGGCGCCGTCCCAACCAGCCCCCACACAAAAACGTGCCGCCCCAAAAGGGGCGGCACACAAACTTCTAATCAGCTTTTCTGTAGTGAGCACGCGACGACCCAAGGCGGGCCGGGAGGGCCGGATTACCTTCCCTCAACGCGACCCTGCGAAGCCGTGAGCGAGGAGGGAAGGTAATCCGGCCCTCCCGGCCCAGCCCGCGTTCGCGTCGAACGCTAGTAGTTCACCACCTGCTCCTCAAAGTACGCCTTCGGGTGGTTACAAACCGGGCACACCTCGGGCGCCTCGGCACCCACATGCAGGTGCCCGCAG
>JAIIUG010000130.1:0-4373 GCA_022739635.1 Collinsella sp.
CACCGCGGTGGCGCAAACAGCCGGAACCGTTACGGGAACGGTGAGGAACGAGCAGGGCGAAACACTCATCGGAGTGCATGTGCAGGTGTTGGGAACCAAGGCAAAGACCGTGTCTGATGTAAACGGAAACTTCACCATCAAGGCTGTGCCGGGACAGACATTACAGGTAAGTTACATCGGCATGCTCAAACAACGGGTGAAAGTCGGTGGGAAGCCATTGAATATCGTGCTGAAAGACGACAATCGGCAAATAGACGAAGTCGTGGTAACAGGCTATCAGAACATCCGTAACCGGGTATACACCGGCGCTGCCACATCGGTAAAGATGGATGACATCAAGCTTGAGGGTGTCGCCGATGTATCACGAATGCTCGAAGGACGCGTGCCCGGCCTGTCGATACAGAACATATCGGGTACATTCGGATCGGCGCCTCGTATCAATATCCGGGGTGGCGCCTCTATCATCGGCAATGTGCAGCCGCTATGGGTTATCGACGGTGCGGTGTATGAAGACCTTGTACACCTCAGTCTCGACCAACTGGCATCGGGCGATGCCGTGACACTCATCAGCTCGGCCGTATCGGGACTTAACCCGGCCGACATACAGGACATACAGGTGTTGAAAGATGCTTCGGCCACATCGGTGTACGGTGCTCGGGCTTTGAACGGCGTGATTGTGATTACCACCAAGTCTGGCAGGAGGGAATCTCCCCTGCAGGTAACTTACTCCACGGAGAATACCGTGCGCCTGAAACCTCGTTATAGCGAATTCGACTTGCTCAATTCGCAGGAAACGATGTCGCTCTATCAGGAGATGAACGACAAGGGCTATTTCGGTATCAGCAATTCACTTTACGGAAGACGCAGCGGAATCTATTATCAATTATACAAGGGAGTGAGTACAGTCAATCCGGCAACGGGCACCTATTACCTACCCAATACGCCCGAGGCAAGGATGGATTTCCTGCGCAAACACGAATATGCCAACACCGACTGGTTTGATCTTCTCTTTACGATGAAGCCCATCACTAATCATGTGATAACGCTTTCGGGCGGTGGCAAGAACACGGCTACCTATGCGTCGATAGGTTTCTATTATGATGCGGGATGGACCGTTACCGACAAGGTGCGCCGACTTACGGCCAATGTGAAGAATACCTTTTATATAAACGATAAACTCACGGCTATGCTCACGGCACAGGGTAACATCCGTTCGCAGAAGGCACCGGGCACGATGCCGCAGCGCAAGAACAATACGCTTGGAGTATTTGAGCGCGATTTCGACATCAATCCATTCACGTATGCTCTCGGAACAAGTCGCACTCTGCGCCCCTATAATGAAGACGGGAGTCTTGAGTACTACCGCAATAACTGGGCGCCATTCAACATCTTCAACGAATATGCCAATAACAAGATGAACATAGATGTGCTGGATTTCAAGATACAGGGTGAAGCTACTTATAGGCTGAACGACGACATCGCTATCAAAACCCTGCTGTCTACGCGACAAGCATATACCAGTACGACCCACGAAGTACATGAAGCCTCGAATATAGTACAGGCTTTCAGAGCCAATGAAAATCCGTTTGTCGCTCAGCAGAACATCTATCTGGTGCACGATAAAGACAATCCGCAGCTCCAACCCAAGGTCGGGCTGACCCATGGAGGTATACTAAACAAGACGGAAGCCTCGCTGAAAAGCGTCTTGGCTCGCATCGCCCTTGATTTCGATAAGCGTATGGGCGAGCATGATTTAAAGGTTTTTGCCTTTACCGAGGTACGATCGGCTGTGCGTACGGTCAATCCTTTCCAAGGTTATGGCATTCAGTACGACAGGGGAAATCAAGTCTACACCAATCCATTGATATTCAGCAAACTGATAGGCGAGGGTAACGATTATTTCAATCTGCACAAGAGAAACGACCGGGGGGGTACTTTCTCGTTTAATGGAACCTACGGCTATGCTGGTAAATATGTCTTCAATATGGTGTTCAACAGCGAAGGCTCCAATACTTATGGCAAAGGAGCGCGTGCGTTGTGGTTGCCCACATGGAATGTAGGAGCCAAATGGAACATCGACCAGGAGGCCTTTATGAAAGACAATAAGACGATTTCCAGACTGGCTTTGCGCGTCAGTTACGGCCTCACGGCCAAAATGAACGAAGAGGCCATCAATGCTAATTCCATTTACAAAAGCGGCATTGTGAATCGCCATAACTTCAACGATAGGGAGAATAAATTCAATATCCTGCATTTGGAAAACAGAGACCTGACATGGGAAAAAATGTATGAGCTGAATATCGGTGCGGAACTGGGACTGTTCAATAACCGCATCAGCACGACATTGGATGTGTATCAGCGTAACACTTTCGACCTGATAGACCTTGTTCGCACCTCTGGCGTGGGCGGTCAATATTATAAATATGCCAACTTCGGCGACATGCGCACGCGAGGCGTAGAGTTGGGGCTACATACCAAAAATATCGTAACGGACGGCTTCAGTTGGAGTACTAGCCTCACATTGAGTGCAATGGATCAAAAGATTACGCGCCTGCAGAACACGCCGAATGCTTTTGATATGGTGGCGGGAAGAGGTCGTGGAAACATCGTGGGCTATCCGAGAGGTTCGCTCTTCTCGTTTAATTTCCAAGGTCTGAACAACAACGGACTGCCCACATTCGACTTCGGGCTTTATCCATCCAGCCAAGGAGAATACTCAAATATTGCTGGAGCTGACTTCCTCGATACGCAGTATGTCAAGTCATATCTGCTGTATCACGGACCGATAGAGCCGCAAGTGATAAGTGGCTTGTCCAACACATTTAAATATAAAGATTGGGAATTCTCGTTCTTCATAACGATGCAGGCAGGCAATAAGATTCGTCTGAACCCTACATTTGACCCCGAGTTCGGCGACTTGAATGTCTTCTCCAAATCTTATTACAACCGTTGGCTCAATCCGGGCGATGAGTTCAAGACCGATGTTCCCGCGCTTCCTTCTCAGGAACTGATTGCAAAAGTAGGTAAGGAGAATATCGAGCGTGCCTATAACACATATAATTACTCGCAGCAGATGGTGGCCGACGGAAGTTTTGTGCGGATGAAGAATATCTCGTTGGGATATAACATGCCTGATAAATTTCTGAAAAAGGTGAGGCTGCACACAGCAAACCTACGCCTGAATGTCACCAATCCGTTCCTGATCTATTCAGATAAGAAGCTCAAAGGACAGGATCCGGAGTATTATAAGTCGGGTGGGGTGTCGCTTCCTACGCCTAAACAGTATACTGTAACATTGAACATAGGTTTTTAACAAGAAGAAATATGAAAAGAAATATATCATTGTTGCTATTTGCGACAGCAGCTTGGCTATTCGTCGGCTGTAACAACTTCCTGGATAAAAGTCCCGATTCAGAACTGAATGTTGATATTGACTCCGAGGAAAAGATTGCGGAACTGCTTACAGGAGCTTATCCCGAGGCAAGCTATATCCCCTTTCTGGAGCCTCGCACCGATAATGTGGAAGAGCGTGTCAACGGTGTTCATTCGCGGTTGAATGAGTCCATGTTCTTTTGGGGGGACTACGATCAGGAAGACCTCGATACGCCTTTGAACTATTGGAATGCCTGCTATAAGGGCATCGCACAGGCCAATAAGGCTTTGGAACTACTGAGTCGCTATCCCAAGAGCGAACGTGTAAAGGCCTTGTATGGAGAGGCCTTCCTGTTGCGAGCTTACCTGCACTTTATGTTGGTCAACATCTGGTCGGAACCTTATGGGGGAAAAACGACCAATCCGGGCATTCCTTATATTACGAAACCTGAGAAAAATGCTTTGGTAGACTATCAGCGAGGTACGGTGAACGAAGTCTATGCCAAAATCGAAAAGGATTTGAAATTGGGCATATCCTTAGTTTCAGACATCTATTATAAGCATCCTAAGTTTCATTTCAATAAGAAAGCAGCCTATGCCTTTGCCTCTCGCTTCTACCTGATGAAGGGAGAATGGAAAGAGGTCATTGCATATGCGGACTATGTTCTTGGCGGAGATCCCAAGACACAGCTCCGCCCTTGGCGGCAATATGCCGACGTATTCGAGTTCAACCACAGAAGTCTCTATCGCAGATATGCCGCTGCGAGCGAGCCGGCTAACTTGTTGCTGACCACTACAGAGTCGCGTCTGGCACGTACTACACCCAGCGAGAAATATGGTTCCACATTCAATACGGTAGACAAGATTTTTGCTCAAAAGGGCATTGAGGGCGGGGGAGATTATGAAAAGATGAACTTCATAGGTACCTATATCTTCACTTCGTCAACCGCTCCTGTTACTACCGGTCGCTATTTGGCCAAGTTCGACGAGCTTTCTAACTC
>JAIIUG010000131.1:0-4312 GCA_022739635.1 Collinsella sp.
TAAGCGAGCAAGGTGACGTGAAAGAGGAGGGCATTGACCTTCTGGTCATGCCCGACGATTGAACGTCAGATTGCCGCTTAGGGGCGTTTGCAGCGTCGAACAGTTACGCGGTTCGTAGAACCGCGTAACCTAAAGAATGAGCATCGCATCGCCAAAGCTGAAGAAGCGGTAGTGCTCCTCGATGGCGGCGGCGTAGGCATCCATGATCTGGTCGCGGGTGGCAAGTGCGCTCACGAGCATCATGAGCGTGGAACGCGGCACGTGGAAGTTCGTGATCAGCGCGTCGACCACGTGATAGGTCGAGCCGGGCATGAGGTAGAGCTGCGTCGTCGCGTTCTCGCGCACCACGATGTCACCGCGGCCGAGCGTGTCGGCGCCGTCCTCACGACCCTCAAAATAGCGCGCCGTCACAGCCGGATCGGACACCGGCGCGTCCGCGTCAAACGCGCTCTCGAGCGAGCGCACCGCCGTGGTACCGACGGCGATCACGCGATGTCCCTCGGCCTTCGCCCTATGCACGGCGTCGACAACCTCCTGCGACACGTGGTAGCGCTCGGTGTGCATGACGTGCTGCGTGGGGTCGTCCTCCTCCACCAGACGGAAGGTATCAATACCCACCTCGAGCTCGACGGCGGCAAACTTCGCGCCCTTGGCCTCGATAGCCGCCATGAGCTCGGGCGTGAAGTGCAGACCCGCCGTGGGAGCAGCGGCCGAATGCTCCTCCTTCATGGCGTAGACGGTCTGGTACTTCTCGGGGTCGCCCTCGTAATCGGTAATGTAGGGCGGCAGCGGCACGTGGCCGGCAGCATGGATGGCCTCGTCGAGCGTGCGCGGGTCGCCGGCGGCATTGCAACCGGCCGGCTCAAAGCGCACCAGACGGCCGCCGCGGCTATCGGTGACAAAGTCGATGACCTCGGCCGTCAGCACCACGGGAGCCCCTTCGGGCGCATGGGCGCCACCGGCGCGATACTCAATCTGAGCACCGGGCTTCAGACGCTTGCCCGGCTTGACCAGGCACTCCCAAACATGGCCGAGCGGATCCACGTCCTCGCGGCGCTTGAGCAGCAGCGTCTCGACCACGCCGCCCGAGCCAGCCTTGCGACCGATCAGGCGGGCCGGCATCACGCGCGTCTGGTTGATGACGAGCACGTCGCCCGGCTCGATATAGTCGATGATGTCACGGAAGATGCGGTGCTCAACGGTGCCGCCATGCTCCAGCGGCGTTCCCGCCTGGGAGCCCTTACGATCCACCACCAGCAGGCGACAGGAGTCACGCGGCTCGGCAGGCGCCTGGGCAATTAGTTCCTCAGGAAGGTTGTAGTCAAAATCATCGGTACGCATCTTTGCCTCTTTCACAAAGCGCGTCAGTCGAAAAAATCGACTGACGCGCGCATCATTCTCCCCTGTATCCTATCAGCTTGTTGAGAGAAATATAGTATGGCAAACAGATTTGCGACTGTTTTCTCAACGCCCCGCTACTTAAGCGTTGCGTACATCACCGCCTTAATCGTATGCATGCGATTCTCCGCTTCTTGGAAAACACGAGACTTATCGGACTCAAAAACCTCGTCCGTGACTTCCATTTCGGTGACTCCAAACTTCTCAGCAATTTCGGCACCAACAGTAGTATTAGTATCGTGAAAGCTCGGAAGGCAGTGGAGGAAAATTGCCTCGGGCTTTGCCATAGACATCACCTCAGCGGTCACACGATACGGCGACATGAGCTTAATGCGGCTTTCCCACAGCTCTGCGGGCTGACCCATGCCAACCCAAACATCCGTGTAAATTACATCGGCATCACGAGCGCCTTCCTCAATATCCTCTGTAATGGTAATCGTCGATCCATGCTCGGCCGCAATACGACTACATTCTGCAAGGAGTTCAGGATCATAGGATGTAGCCCCCTCCGAATTTCCCCCGATTGGGCCGCAAGAACAGTAGTTAATGCCGAGCTTAGCGCAAATGACCATGAGCGAATCCGCGACGTTTCCGGCCGCCTTACCAAAAAATGTAAGTTTCCTGCCCTTAATCTCTCCAAACTCTTCACGTATGGTCAGAATATCGGCAAGCACTTGAGTCGGGTGGAATTCAGTAGTCAGCCCATTCCAAACGGGAACCCCAGCTTTTGCAGCAAGCTCCTCAACCTTCGCCTGTTCAAAGCCGCGGTATTCAATTCCGTCATACATGCGGCCAAGGACGCGAGCCGTGTCCTCAATCGACTCCTTTTTGCCCATCTGGGACGAGCCCGGATCCAAATAAGTTACACCCATGCCAAGGTCAAGTGCACCAACTTCGAAGGCGCAGCGAGTACGCGTGGAAGTCTTCTCAAATAGCAAAACAATATTCTTGCCTTCAAGGTATTTATGCGGAACACCGGCACGCTTCATGCTTTTGAAGTTAGCAGAAAGCTCAAGCAGATACTCAATCTCTTCCGTCGTGTAATCAAGCAGCTTCAGAAAACTGCGACCAGCGATATTAACACCCATATTCGCCATCTCCTATCACAGTGGATTTGCAACTAAATATCTTCGCGCCAGAAGGGCATGCTCATGCAGCGCGGGCCGCCACGACCGCGGGACAGTTCCTCGGAGGGAACGACCAAAAGTTCCAAACCGTTCTTGTAGAGCTCATCATTTGTGACAACATTGCGCTCGTAAACACAGACTTTACCAGGAGCAACGGCAAGAGTGTTCGACCCGTCGTTCCACTGCTCGCGAGACGCCTCAACCATATCGCCGGCACCGCACTCAATAAGCTGCACCTTCTCCACGCCAGTAGCCATTTCAAGAATATGCTCAAGCGTGTCATCAATCTCTTGAACAGCGACCATTCCCTCAGAGTCACCACGAGTCAGACGATAAACACGAAGGGTCTCAAAAATACCGGGATAAACTGTAAACTTATCGAAATCCACCATGGTGCAAACGGTGTCAAGATGCATGTAAGCATAGCCGTTGGGGATTTTAATAGCGTAAACGGTATCGATCTCAGAATTCCCAAATCCCCAGAACAAATTCTTTGCAAGCTCCTCAATCGCAGCCGCCTCAGTTCGCTGGCTAATTCCAATAGCCAAGGTATGAGCGTTAATGTTAAGCACATCACCGCCCTCGATATGCCAGGGATTCTTATGGTCGTACCAAATCGGAGTCCCTGCATAATCGGGATGGTATTTGAAAATCGCTTCATAGAAGGGCACTTCACGATCTCGCTGTTTCCAATACATATGGTGAAGCAGAACGCCTTTGCCCACGGAAGCAAGAGGGTCGCGAGAGAAATATGAACTCGGAAGAGGCTTCAACACCAAATCATCGGGCTTCGCATCCTCATTATCCATCATGCTAAGCGTAGTCGAGACGCGAGGCAGCTCAAGGTCACGATAACGATACCCCCCCATAGCCTCAAGTACAAACTGATACGAATCTGAAATAGCGTCGAGCTTTTCACGAACAGCCTGCTCAAGCATAGGATTGACAATTCCGCTCTCAGCCATAAATGTATCGGTAAACTCAGCGCGAGCCGAGGGGCATGCATCCAGCGCTTCAGCAACGAGTTTCTCCATATAGAGAACCTCAACACCTTCGCTCCTCAGAAGATCCGCAAAGGCATCATGCTCCTTTTGAGCCACATCAAGATAGAAACAGTCGTGAATCCAGACATCCTCGAACTCTTCTGCCTTTACGTTCACAAGGTCACGACCGGGGCGGTGAAGCACAACTTTCTTGAGCTTACCAATCTCGCTGTGTACATTCAGTCCTTTAGACATTCCTGTTACTCCATTTCAACAGTGAAACCTACAGGGCAATAAGTCCCGAGATTGCTACGAATACGATATTGATGAGCGACACGACCAAGAAGAATTTCCAAACGGTCTTCCACCACTGGCCAAGCTTGATCTTGCACACGCCCAAACCCGCTACAAGAATGGCGCTAGTAGGACAGATCAAAGACATCGTCGCGCTACCCATGGAGAGAGCCCACACGGCAGCCTCGGGATTAAGGCCCATGAGTTCGGTCAAAGGTCCAAAAATGGGAGCGGTCAGTGCTGCAAGGCCAGATGAGCTGGGAACCAGGATCGCCAGGAGGTTCTCAACCGCATAAAGAAGCGTAGTAAAGAGAACCGCCGGGATGCCGCCCAGACCAGTGGCGAGCGCATTGAGGATGGTATCGATGATCATGCCGTCAGAGGCAATGACAAGGATGCCACGCGCAAGTCCAACGACAATTGCCGAGAAAGCAAAGTCAGCGATACCCGCAACAAATTCCTGAGCGATGACGTCCTGACTAAAGCCCGCAATAACACCAGCCAACAGGC
>JAIIUG010000016.1:0-29988 GCA_022739635.1 Collinsella sp.
GTGCGGTGCAGGCGGCTGCTGTACTCCTTAAAGGTGTCGTAGCTGTCCTCACGGCAGGCGGTCTGAAGCAGGTAAACAGTCTGCGGATCGATGAGGTGATCCTCGCCGCCGAGCGGGCGCCACTTGGTCAGACCCAACGTGGGCAGCTGATCGGGAGCCGGGCTCTTAAGGATGGCGAGCGCGGCGTCGTAGCGCTCGTTTTGCTCGCGCTCGACGTCCTCGACACCCATACCGCCCACACGGCTCACCGTGCCGGCGAAATACGCGTTGACGAACTCCGGCGTAAAGCCCACGGCCTCGAAGATCTGCGCCGAATGGTAGCTCTGCACCGTGGAGATGCCCATCTTGGACATGATGGAGACGATGCCGGCGGTCGCAGCCTTGTTGTAGTTGGCGATGCCCTGCTCGGCCGTCACTTCCAGGTCGCCGCGTGCCGCCAGATCGCGGATGCACGCATGTGCGTTGTACGGATAGATGCCGCTCGCGGAGTAGCCCACCAGTGCCGCAAAGTCGTGCGGGGACACGGCGTCGCCGCACTCCACCACGATGTCGGCAAAGGTACGCACACCGGCGCGGATCAGGTGATTGTGCACGCAGCCCACGGCGAGCAGCGACGGCACGGGCGCCTCGCCCGCAGCGGCACGATCGCTCAACACCACGATGTTCACGCCGTCGCGGACCGCAGCTTCAACGTCCTCTGCAAGCTGCTTGAGCGCAGCCTGCAGCGCGCCCTCGCCGGCATCGCGGCGGTACACGGCACGGAAGCGGCGGGTCTTAAAGCCCACGCGGTCGATGGCGCAAATGCGGTCGAACTCCTCCTCGCTCAGCAGTGGGCGCTCCAAGCGCACCAGTTGACAGGCCGTGCGGGAATCCTCGAGCAGGTTGCCGTGGTTGCCCAGGTAGAGCGTGGTCGAAGTCACCATGTGCTCGCGCAGGGCATCGATCGGAGGATTCGTGACCTGGGCGAACAGCTGATAGAAGTAATCAAAGAACGAACGCGTCTTCTTGGACAAGCAGGCCAGAGGGGCGTCGATGCCCATCGAGGCGAGCGGGGCCTTGCCCTGCCGGGCCATGGGGCGCACGACCTCGTCGACGTCATCCCAGTGATAGCCGAGCTTGGCCATGCGCACGGCGGCAGGCACCTCGGCGTCCTCGGCGGGCGCGGGCGCGGCGGGCTTGTCGAGCGCGTCGACCGTCAGCGTCTCCTCGGCGATCCAATCACGGTAGGGCTTTTCCTTGGCATAGCGGGCGCGCAGCTCGTCGTTGTAGATCACGCGGCCGCGGGCAAAATCGACCTCGAGCATCTGGCCCGGCCCCAGACAGCCGCTCGTCAGGATGTTCTCGGGGCTCACCTCGATGGTGCCCACCTCGCTTGCCAGCATAAAGCGACCGTCGCGCGTCACATAGTAGCGGGCGGGACGCAGGCCGTTACGGTCGAGGGCGGCACCCAGGGTGCGACCGTCGGTAAAGGCGATGGCGGCAGGGCCGTCCCAGGGCTCCATGAGCATGGACTGGTAGGCGTCGTAGGCGCGGCGTTCTTCGCTCAGATTGTCGTTGTGGTCCCACGGCTCGGGCAGCAGCATGGACGCGGCACGCGTGAGCGGGCGACCGTTCATGACCAAGAACTCGAGCACGTTGTCCAGAATCGCGGAGTCGGAGCCCTCGCGGTTGATGATGGGCATCACACGCTCAAGATCGTGCTGCAGCACGGGGCTGTACAGATTGGGCTCGCGGGCGCGAATCCAGTTGACGTTGCCCTTGAGGGTGTTGATCTCGCCGTTGTGGATGATAAAGCGGTTGGGGTGCGCACGCTCCCAACTGGGCGTGGTGTTGGTGGAGTAGCGCGAGTGGACGAGCGCCACGGCCGTTTTGACGGCGGCGTCGTTGAGATCGATGAAGAAGCGGCGCATCTGCGTGGCGACGAGCATGCCCTTGTACACGATGGTGCGCGAGCTCATAGAGCACACGTAGAAGATCTTGTCGCGCAGGGCAAACTCGGCGTCGGCCTTCTTTTCGATGGTGCGGCGGCACACGTACAGACGGCGCTCGAAGGCGTCGCCCGCCGGCGTGTCGTCCGGACGGCCCAGGAAGGCCTGCAGGATAGTAGGCATGCAGGCGCGAGCCGTCTCGCCCAGGTCGTGCGGATCGACCGGCACCTCGCGCCAAAAGAGCAGCGGCACGCCGGCCTCGGCGCAGCCCTCCTCAAACACGCGGCGGGCATCCTCTACGCCCTTGTCGTCCTGCGGGAAGAACAGCATGGCCACGCCATAGTCGCCCTCTGCCGGCAGAATCTGGCCGCACTTTTGAGCCTCTTTACGGAAAAAGTGATGCGGAACCTGGAACAGGATGCCAGCGCCGTCGCCGGTGTTCTTCTCGAGTCCCGTGCCACCGCGGTGCTCCAAGTTGACCAGAATGGACAGCGCATCGTCCAGAATCTGGTGATGGCGCTCACCGTTGATATCGGCAAGCGCGCCGATGCCACATGCATCATGGTCGAATTCGGGGCGATAAAGGCCCTGCTGCTGAGCGGAATCTGCCTGCATCGCGATCCTCCCCTAGATATTAGACAGTCAGTTGAATAGGCATACTAGGAGCATCGCCGGCCCGTTGTGTTTCCCACCCGTTTCGAAACAATCGCGTAACGCACACCGGCCATCAACGCCTTGCTATCAAACATGTACGTCAGCCCCCAAGTTCGGCTTCTAAGCTCACCGCTTCAAACATCTCAATCTGTAACAGGAGGAGCCGATTTTGGCGCCTAGATGTTACAGATTGAGATTTTCTGCGGGACGGTTTTGGTTTGTCTCGATCTGTAACACGACGGGCCGGTTTTGGCGGTCAGCTGTTACAAATCGAGACATTCCATAGGACCATTTCTTCCTGTCTCGATCTGTAACACCTAGGCCCAATTTCCATCCCTAGTTGTTACAGATCGAGACATTTCGGCAGCCCCCTTTCACCATCATATTCAAATACAACAATTTTGTTAGTCTTGGTTAACTTTTAAGCTTAAAACGGGTATCCTTTGCGGCGTCAAGCAAACGGCACGCACACCGTGCCAGATCAAGGAGGCCCCTATGGCGCACCGAGCAGACCGACAGACAATGCAACTTGTCCTTATCCGTCACGGAGAATCCGAGTGGAACAAACTCAACCTGTTCACCGGCTGGACCGACGTAGAACTCACCGACACGGGCCGCGAAGAAGCCGCAGCAGGCGGTCGAGCCCTCAAAGAAGCGGGCTTCGACTTCGACGTCTGCTACACCTCGCGTCTCAAGCGCGCAATTCACACCCTCGACATCGTGCTCGGCCAAATGGATCGCGAGTGGTTGCCCGTCATCAAATCCTGGAAGCTCAACGAGCGCCACTACGGAGCGTTGCAGGGTCTCAACAAGGCCGATGCCGCAGCGGAGCACGGCGACGAGCAGGTGCTCATCTGGCGCCGCTCCTTCGATGTCTGCCCGCCGGCACTCGAACCGGACGACGCGCGCGATCCCCACACCCAGGAGCAATACCGTGATGTCGCGCCCGATCAGCTGCCCTATACCGAGTGCCTCAAGGACACGATCGCCCGCGCCTGGCCTTATTTCGAAGACGAGATTCGCCCCCAGATGCTCGCCGGCAAGCGCGTACTCATCGCCGCACACGGCAACTCCCTGCGCTCACTCGTCATGAAGCTCGAGCACCTCACGCCCGAGGAGATCCTCAAGGTCAACATCCCCACCGGCGTGCCGCTCGTCTACACCTTCGACACCGATTTCAACGTCCTCGACAAGCGCTACATCGGCGACCCGGCGACCATCGCCGCCAAGATCGACGCCGTGGCCAATCAGGGCAAAGCACACAAGTAGCCCCAACCCAAAACCGACGCGTGGCGCCGCACGGCCCAGATGCGACGTCACGCCGCCCATACACAGGAGCGCACCATGCTCAACCATCTCAAACAACACTTTGGCTCCCCGCGCACTGGCGGTCATGGCGGGCTCGACATTGCGCGGCATATCGGCCCCGGGCTGCTCGTGACCGTCGGCTTTATCGACCCGGGCAACTGGGCCTCAAATATGGCCGCGGGCTCGCAGTTTGGCTACACGCTGCTGTGGATTGTCACGCTGTCCACGATCATGCTCATCGTCTTGCAGCACAACGCGGCGCACTTGGGCATCGCCACGGGCGCCTGTCTTGCCGAGGCCACGACCCGCTTTCTCCCCCGTATCGTGGGACGTGCTGTACTCGGCAGCGCCTATCTCGCTACGATCGCCACCGCCATGGCCGAAGTCCTGGGTGGCGCGATTGCCCTTCAAATGCTCTTTGGGCTGCCCGTGCGTGCGGGCTGTGTCATCGTGGCGGCAGCATCGATGACGATGCTCATGACGAGCTCCTACAAGCGCGCCGAGCGATGGATCATCGCCTTCGTAGGCGTGGTAGGACTCTCGTTTTTGGCCGAGCTTGCGCTGGTCAAGGTCGACTGGCCGCAGGCCGCCGCAAGCTGGATCACGCCCAGCATGCCCACTGGCTCTGCCACGATTATCGTGAGCGTCCTGGGCGCAGTCGTTATGCCCCACAATCTCTTTCTGCACTCCGAGGTCATCCAATCCATGCACTTCGAAGACCAAGGCGAGCAGGTTATCGAAGAGCGTCTGCACTACGAGCTCTTCGACACGCTCTTTTCGATGGGCGTGGGCTGGGCAATCAACTCGGCAATGGTCATCCTGGCCGCAACGACCTTCTTTGCGCACGGCATGGTCGTAGACGACCTCGCCGTCGCAGCGGCCACGCTCTCCCCCATTCTGGGCCCGGCAAGCGCGACCATCTTTGCCGTGGCGCTACTGTTTGCGGGCCTCTCGAGCAGCGTGACAGCGGGCATGGCGGCGGGAACCATCACTGCGGGCATGTTCGACGAGGAATACGACATCCACGACCGACACTCATCGATTGGCGTGGCACTCTGCTTTGCCGGCGCAGTGGCGGCGTGCCTGGTCGTTCCAAATCCCTTTGAAGGTCTCATCTGGAGCCAGGCACTGCTGTCGCTTCAGCTGCCGATTACGGTCTTTGTGCTCATACGACTCACCAGTTCGCCCCGCGTCATGGGCAAATACGCCAACTCGCGCCCGCTCAACGCGCTGCTTGTAGGAATCGGTGTCGTCGTAACGGCGCTCGACGCCGTGCTGTTGACCGGGATGTAATGGGGCGGGGCACCCACCCAGGCAAACGTCTCGATCTGTAACATCTAGACCCGCTTTTAATGTCTAGATGTTACAGATCGAGATCATTCCGAGGGACAGCTCCGTTTGTCTCGATCTGTAACACGTAGACCCCGTTTTCACTGCTAGACGTTACAGATTGAGACAAACGGTCGGCCGGACTCACAACAGACAGGATCGGCCAACAGCAACCGTGTTCCCTTGGGGACGGAGGAAAAGAGCCCCGGCCGAGAATTCGACCGGGGCCCTTGGACAGAGCTATGTTCGGCTTTCGCCGTGTGTCTGCGAGCTACTCCTCGACGAGCTCAAACTGATCGGGACCGACGCCGCACACCGGGCACACATAATCCTCGGGCAGCTCGGGCGTATCGACCTCAACCTCGTAACCGCAAACGACGCACACGAACTTATACGTCTTCTTCTCCTCAGCCATGATGTTCTCCTCTCGAACGCGACTGGTGATGTACTTCATTTATCAGTATAGATTCTCAATAATATAATGCAAGTATTTTTAAAACATTTCTAGCCTTGATACGAGGACGCCTTCGGAGGCGTCTTGCCCTTCAGGACCTTATGGTAGTAATCGTAGGTGAGCGGCGTCTCGTCGCTTAGGCGCTCGGCATCCTCGACCTCGCCGATAAACAGTAGATGCGTGCCCACATCCACAGTGTCGATCAAACGGCAGCTAAACAGCGCTGCCGCATGCTCGGGCACATAAGGCATGCCGAGAGCAGTCTCGCGAGTCTCGTACTTGGCAAACTTGTCATAGTCGCTGCTGGTGCGGAACCCAAAGTTACCGATATAGAGCATATCGGCCGTCTGATCGATCACGGTCAGCGCGAACGCTTTGGCCGAAGCGATGACGCCCGAGGTGACGTTGTCCTTGTTCACGGCAACCGAAATGCGCGGCGGCATGGACGTCACCTGCACCGCAGTGTTGATGACGCAGCCGGCGCGCAGCCCGTCTGCCGCGGCGCTCACCACGTACAGACCGCTCGGCATGGTAAAGAACGCAGTTTTGTCCATAACAATCACTCCCCTAACCCGGGTTGGAACCTCATGGATGTATGTACCCACAAAAAAAGCGGCGCCCATAACGGACGCCGCCTTTGAGACATATGTGTCAAAACAGTATAAGCAAGATGAGACGCCCGCAGTTGCGGTGAAATAGGGACTGAATAGCCCCTCAAACAGGCAAAACAGTCCGTATTCCACCGCAACTTACACAGAGCGCCTAGCGATTACGCTCCTTAAGTGCGCGGTCAATCTCGCGTTGAACATCGCGCTTGGCCATATCCTCGCGCTTGTCGTAAAGCTTCTTGCCGCGGCCTAGGCCCAGCAGCAGCTTTACGCGGCCGTCGGTATTAAAGTAGAGCTCCAACGGTACCAGCGCATAACCACGGTTACGAAGTTTGCCGTCGAGAAAGTCAATCTCCTTGCGGTGCAGCAGCAGACGACGACGGCGATCAGGGTCGCGGTTCCACACGCCACCATGGCTATAAGGGTGAATATGCAGACCCACGAGCCAGCACTCGCCGCCACGGATCAGTGCAAAGGTGTCGGTGATCTGGCACGCGCGCTCGCGAATCGACTTGACCTCGGTGCCACTCAGCTCAATGCCGCACTCAAAGGTCTCATCGATAAAGTACTCGTGGTGTGCCGAGCGATTCTTGGAGATGAGCTTGCGCTCGCGCTTACTGGGCATCGCCGGCCTCCTTGGCGCCATCGGCGTTTGAGCCCGCGGCGTCGCGCTTTGCCTTGCGCTCAGCATTGAGCTCGGCGTCGCTCTCGCGCACCAGTTTGATAATCGCCGCGCAGGCCTCCTCGCCCACCAAGTCGCGAGCACGCACCGTCAGGCGCGTCGCCTCCTGCTTGTCGCCGTCGCTTGCAGCATCGGTCGCGCACATAATCAGGCAGATGGCAATCTCGGCCGAAGGCGAGGTCGGCACGCCTTGCAGGCTCAGCTCGCCCATCACGTGGTCGTCGCTCTCATCGGCGGCATCCGGATAGGCAGTATGGATCTTGTTGAGCAGGCGCGTCGTATGCGCATCGCCAGGGGCCAAGCGCAGCGCCAGACGCGCGCAACCCACGGCCGCCGAGACGTTCTCGGTCTCGGGCTCAAGGAAATAATGGCCCAAGTTGGCATAGGCGCGGGCGGCACACTTGCCGTCGCTCGCACGCTCTAGCACCGAGAACGAGAGCGATGCCCATTCCTGCTTGTCCTCGAGCGCACGGAACAGCTCGGCCAGATCCAGGCGGTAGTTGCAGTTCATGGGGTCCCAGCGCACGGCCTGCATCAAGGCGTTACGAGCACTCACATAATCCTGCTGGCGAATGTAGGCATACGCCATGTCGGAATACAGGCGATCAAAGGGCACCTCGACCTGCACGAGCTCGCGCGGATCCTTTTCCACGCGGCGATAGGCCAAGCGCTCAAACTTGCTATCGAAGCTAAAGTATTGGCGCTTCTCCTCCGTCTTGCACTCGGCATCGATATACTCCTCGGCGAGCTCAACCAGACGCTCCAGCAGCGGCGTTGCCGTGGCCAGGTCGCCCTGCGCCAGATAGTTCTCGGCATACGTGATGTCTTGCAAGCTGATGGGCAGATCCATGGCTACTCCTCGATCTGAGCGAAACACGGCAGGCGCCGTATATACGGTCAATACACAAAACCCGGGTCTCTTACGAGGCCCGGGCGTTCAATTTTGGTAGCCCGTACCAGATTCGAACTGGTGATCTCCGCCTTGAGAGGGCGGCGTCCTAAACCGCTAGACGAACGGGCCATATGTAGCAAATGCAATGGCTGGGATGGAGGGAGTCGAACCCCCATTGACGGAACCAGAATCCGCTGTCCTGCCATTAGACGACATCCCAATGACTGCATCGCTGCGCTCGGCTGTGCCTTTGCGCAAGAAAGAAATATACGGGAAGTCCGGCCGTGACGCAAGCCCCAATTTTGACTTTTTTGAAATTCAGTCAAATACGGCCAACACGTGAAGGACCTGTGAAGCCGACCGCTGTACACGAAGGGCAAAACGCCGCGAGCGGTAGCCGTCAACCGTTGGCAGATTCTACCGCGAAAACGATAGCACCAGGCAACACAATCGAAGTATCAATGATCGCGTGGATATCGAGGCGCCATGGACGAAGAGCTTGATTACCTATGGGAGACCCTGGGCCTCGAGATCACTGCTGACCTTTGGCCCGAACGGGACAAAATCCATCCCACACTGCGCCCCGCCATCACGGTGATGCAGGCAAACTACCGCCGCGCCTCATTTTTAATCATGCGGACGTCATGGCATGCGGCGCTCCCCGACCTCAAGCGCATCCAGGCAAGCCTCGTCGAGCTGTCCGGCATGCCGACCGTCATATCCGAGACGAACCTGGAGCGGCGGCAGCGCGAGCGCCTGCAGCGGCAACGGATTCCGTTTATCTGCCCCGGCATTCAGGCATACCTGCCCTTTATGGACGAAGAGTATTGGAGCGACACGCCCGACAAGCACGTAAAGATCTACGACCCAAACGAATGGGCGCAGTTGGAAGACTGACTGGGGCAGGCCCGCCGGCGGAAAGTGCGTCCCAGATTTCAAGCTCAAACTGGTCCCTACTTTCCCGTCGAGCCCCCAACCGGAAACCGTGTCCCAGAATCAGCGCTCGAAACGGGATGTCATTTCCGATAGAGCTCTCAACCGGAAAGCACATCCCAGAATCAGCACTCAAAACGGGACACACTTTCCGCAGCCGCTACAGCAACGCCTCGGCCCAGGCCGCTTCCCTAAAGCCGGGGATCGCAAGGTCGTCGCCCACCAGCAGCGGGCGCTTAACCAGCATGCCGTCAGTCGCCAGCAGCTCGAAGCACTCCTGGTCCGTCATACCCGCATCCAGACGCGCCTTCAGGCCCAGCTCTCGATATTTCATGCCCGACGAGTTAAAGAAGCGTCGCACCGGCAGCCCCGAACGAGCAATCCAGGTCGAAAGTTCATCGGCCGTGGGATTGTCCGTAACGATATCGCGGTCGATATACTCAACCCCATGTTCATCCAGCCATGCCTTGGCCTTTTTACAGGTCGAGCACTTGGGATATTCAACAAACAGTACGGTCATGGGAATCCTCCGAATATAGATCGGCCAACGCAGGTACACACCATACGAGGCGCCTTCGCATGATGGGGCAATTGTAGCCCACGGGCCACACGCTAAACGAACCGTACCCCAAATCCGCGTTTGATGAACGGCAGCAGCTCCATTGCCTCGGACGTGATATGGCCCGCAACGTTCATGCGCTCGTCGCTGGGAAGATCGACCCGCGAAATCTCAAGCTCGCCTTCGTAGCGCCCATAGCCGCTATTGCTCACAGCGATCGACCCCGTCTTTCGCGGCAGGCCGGCACCAGTATCCGCCGGCACGGAATCTGGCTTAAGCGTCGTGCGCGACTCCTGAGACCTAAAGATGAGGGTGCTCGAATCGGGCCGGTCATGATGAATCTGCCCACGTACATAGGCATAGCCGGACTCAAGCTCGCATTGCAAATCCACGTATCCGGCAGAAACTTGAGCAAACTGTGCCCAACCCGCATCCGAAAGATCGGGGTCGCCGACCAAAACAATGTCGCAATCGGCGCCATGTGCGAGCTCAAGCATGTTGAGGGCAACCTTTGACGCGCGACCGCGCTGCGCCTCAACCGTCGGCAGTCCCTCGAACACCGGCCCGCGAACGTTTGCATCGCCCGGCACAAAAGCCATGATTTCGAAGCCGAGCGCCGCAAGACGAAGATTCGTCCGAGCAACATCTTCAAGAGCTAAACCGGTATAAGGCTTGGGATAAAAATTGTGGCAGGCGGCAAAACGAGTCACATCGGCACCGGCTTCTCGCCACGATGCGATTTCATCAGAACTCACTGTCGATGCATTGACCACAATGCGAAATACACCGGACAGCTCCGCGATCCGCTGGGCACTAAAACCATAGTCCAAACGAAGGTATTCCAGTCCCAAATCGCGCAAGTCCTCGATGCGCTCAAGCCCGAGCAAATCGCACGTTCGCGGCCCCACATCGGCAATGAGCGCAATACCGCGAGCGGAAAGCAGCGACAGCGCCTGGCGAACCTTATCGGCATACGCCGCTCCCCCATCCTCGGGAATATGCAGCGAGGTAAACGCATAGCGCGCACCCGCCGCGGCACCACGCTCAATTGTCCGCTCAATATCCTGCAGAGGGCTGGAAAGATAAATCGAAATACCCGTTTTCACGCTTCAACGCTCCTTTAAAAAAGGCCGGCGGAGCAGTTAGCCCCGCCGGCACAACCATAGCATCAAGAGATCTGCGGCACGTCAAGACGTTCGAATGACATAGCGCGCAGTATCAGGCTACTCGCCAAAAAACTCGTTGATCTTCTGCTCGTCCACGCCAAAGAACCACGTCAGGACAAAGCCGGCGACATAGGCAAGCAGCATAGCGGCAACGTAGCCGAGCTGCTGACCAGGAACGACGATCAACAGGCCAAACAGACCGGAAACACCCTGGGAAACCGTGCCGATGTGAAGCAGCGCTGCAAGCGCGCCGCCAAATCCGGCACCCAGGCAGGCCGTCACAAACGGACGAACGAGCGGCAGCGTAACGGCATACATCAGAGGCTCGCCCACGCCCAGGATGCCAACGGGGATGGACTCGGCGACATACTTCTTGAGCTTGGCGTTCTTGGTCTTAAAGTACAGCGCCAAACCGGCACCGACCTGGCCGCCGCCAGCCATCATAAGGATGGGCAGCAGGTAATTGATGCCCTTGGTAGCGCCGTCGGGATCGTTGAGCATAGCGTGGATCGGCGTGAGCGCCTGATGCAGGCCGACGGACACCAGCGGCAAGAAGCCTGCCGACAGGATATAGCCGCCCAGGACGCCCAGCTTCTCGAAGATAAAGGTGAGGACGCTAAAGATCGCGGCCGTCAGCCAAGCGCCAACCGGCTGGATGACAAGCATCAGAGCAAAGGCGCCGATGATGAGCACCAGCAGCGGGGACAGGAACGTATCGAGCGCGTTGGGCATGACCTTGCGAATCTGACGCTCCATCCAGGCGAAAAACGCACCAGCGATGAGAGCCGCGATCATACCGCCCGCTGCGGGGTTGTACTGCGCATTGGTGAGCGGCAGCAGAATGGCAGTGGCAGGATCAGCAGCGATGGGCGCAAGCAGGGGCATGGCGCTGTTGGCGATGCACATCATGCCGGCGATACCGCCCAGTGCAGCGGAGCCACCAAACTCGCGCGCTGCGTTATAGCCCACCAAAATGGGCAGATAGGCGAAGAGGGCCCAACCCATGGAGCGAATGCCCTGATACCACCACTCGCCCGCAAGCGCACCCGCCGTCGAGACATTGATGACGTTGCAGATACCGTTAATGAGGCCAGCCGCAATGATGCCGGGAAGCAGGGCGACGAAGACGTTGGAAATCTTCTTAAGGAAGGCCTGAACCGGTTTGGACTCGTACTTGGCCTTCTGCGCGGCCTTGTTTGTGGCCGCAGCGTCAACTACGCTCTCGTCAGCAACGCCTTTCGCAAGGCCGGTGAGCTTGGAGAATTCCTCGAGCACCTTATTCACCTTGCCCGGACCCAGCACGATCTGCATCGTGTCGTCCTCGACCAGGCCCATCACGCCGTCGAGTGCCTTAATACCCTCCGTGTCAACGTTGCTCGTGTCTTTGACGGTCACGCGCAGGCGCGTCATGCACGCCGCGTTTGCGAGCACGTTGTCTTTACCGCCCAAAAAATCCAGCAGCTTTTGAGCCAGCTCTTTGTTCGTCATAACTCCTCCTTGTATTGGGTATCTCTTCTTGATGTCATATCTACTCACGCCGTGCACCTATTGGGCATCGGCATTGCTCTTCTCATGGCCCCTCACCGCAGCACGGACATGGCCGCGCGCCCGCTCAAGAGCTACCGCAGCCTGCTCGGCATCGCAGTCCAGCAGCACCGAGACAATAGCGGTTTTTACGTGGCCGCCGGCATCTGCAAGCGCCTGAACAGCGCGCTCGCGCGTGCAGCCGGTCGCCTCCATCACGATGTTCTGGCCGCGCACCACCAACTTCTCGTTCGTCTGCTGTACATCGACCATCAGGTTTTGGTACACCTTGCCAATCTTGACCATGGCACCGGTCGAAATCATATTGAGAATGAGCTTTTGGACCGTTCCCGCTTTGAGCCTCGTTGAGCCGGTCAGCACCTCGGGACCGGGCACAGGCTCAATGGCAAGATCCGCGCTCTCCCCGATCTTCGACCCTTGGTTACAGGCAATTGCGATGGTCTTGCACCCAGTTGCTTTGGCGTACACAAGGCCGCCCACCACATAGGGAGTACGACCGCTTGCCGCCAGGCCAACGACAAGATCCTTATCCGAGAGTCCACGCTCCCGCAGGTCGCTCGCGCCAAGCTCCTCGCTGTCTTCGGCGCCCTCGACAGCCTTGATAAACGCCGTCTCGCCTCCGGCAATGAGCCCGACGATCAGATCGGGTGACACGCCAAACGTGGGCGGACACTCCGAAGCGTCGAGTACGCCCAGACGACCGCTGGTGCCTGCGCCCATGTAAAAGACGCGCCCGCCGCGCTCGAGCGCCTCAGCAGCCCAGTCGATTGCTGTGGCAACCTGGGGCAACACTTTCGTGACCGACTGGACGGCACGAAGATCCTCATCATTCATCGTCGTGACGATTTGCAGCGATGTCATCGTATCGAGGTCCATTGACCTTTGATTACGCTGTTCGGTCGTGAATTTTGTTAAATCGAGCATTTCATTCACCTCATCTTTCCTGTTTCTCGATGTAGTTTTGCTTAATGACATGCGTCGCCCGCTCGTAGTCGCTGGCAACGTAAGCAGCGTACAGGGCATCGACAACCATAAGCTGGGCCATACGCGAGGCCATGGCACCGCTGCGGACCAAGGGCTCGCTTGCAGCAACGCCGAGCACGGCATCGGCCATGGTGGCAAGCTTGGACGACCCATCTACTTTGGTAACGGCCACAACGAGACAGTTGTGACGTTGAGCCTCAGCAGCGCAGTCCAGCACCTCTTGCGTCAAGCCCGAGTAGCTAAAGGCGATTGCCATATCGCCCTCATGCATGTTCTTGGCACACAGGAGCTGATCATGCCAGTCGTCGTACAGATGGCACTCTTTGTCGACACGCATGAGCTTTTGCGCCAGATCGTGCGCGACCAAACGAGAGGCACCGATACCGAACAAATTGACCGCGCGTGCCCGCTTAAGATGGGCCGCGCATCGCTCCAAAACGGTGTAATCGAGCGTTCGCGCCGTCGCTTCGATCGTACGCACGTTGCTTTTCATCACCTTCCCCACGATACGTTCGACGCTGTCATCCATGGAGATGTCCTCGAGGGCAACGTCTTTCTTGTCACCCAAGAGCGCCAATTCAGCAATCAGTTCGCGCTGGAACTCCTTGTAGCCCGCAAAACCCAAACGCTTGCAAAAACGCAAAATGCTCGAGGGCGAGGAGAACGTGGCATCGGCAAGACTGCGGACGGACAGCCCGACCACCTCATGCGGATGAGCGCTTACATATGCGATGACATTGCGTTCCGCCGGGCTCGCGCTGAGTTCACGCTCGCGAAGCCGCAAAAGCAATCCGTTTGCCATCTCAAACACCTCCGTTGAGAAGAATTAAAGACCAACGAACGATTCGTACCGGATACAAAAAGCTTTTGCGGTACATTGTGCCGCATCGTGGCGCACAAAGGGCGAGCGTTCTACCGCTCGCCCCTCAAATCCGACCGCTCGGAAATACGCGCGACACAAAATAATTCAACAAGGTCGCATTATCAGAAACGGGTTTGTTACCGGCTAGCGCCTCGCATGGGCGCCAATGGGGCGTGTCACGTGGTGCACCCATGCGGAGACCAACAGCACCAACAGCATGGCGACAACGTAACCCGCGGCATCGAAGCCCAGGTCGATCATGTCGAAATGACGGCCAGGAACAAAGATCTTGTGCACTTGGTCACCGACAGAGCAGACGGCGCAAAAGGCCAGGAGGGGCACGCACCGCAATCGAGTGGGCGACGCACGCTTATTCAAGCACACCGCCGCCAACGAGGCAAACAGTCCTACAAAGAAGAACTCAACGGTATGTGCGACGCGACGAATGTTGGCACCCATCCACAGCCGAACGGGCGCAAGCGGGTCGGGATGAACGGTGGCAGTCGTTGAATCCGCGCCCTCGACGGCATCCCCTGCCTGGGACTCCTGAGCGGCGTCGGGTCGCACGTCCGCGGCCCGTCCTTCCACCGCGCGCGCAGTGGACTCGCTGAGCGACGACGTCTGCTCCACGTTTTGCTCCGTCAGCATCCAAATACTTGCCAGCGTCACGACCAGCAGGACAACCGAAATCCATCCGACTATGTGCTTCACACGCGCCAAGGGCTAACCTCCGTCATTTTTTGAGCAGCAGCGAGTGTACCCCCAAATGCAGTTGTCGCCGCAGCGAAATCCAAAATGTTCGAATCGGGGCGCCAAAGGACCGTGGCGCCCCTACTCCATCTCGCGCATCCAGCGATCGAACGTCCCCACGCACACGCCTAGCCGCTTTGCCGCCTGACTCCGCGTGATATCACCCGCCTCGTAGGTATCGCGCACCAGCTCGAATTGCGGGGGACAGGGCTTGCGGGGCCGGCCAAAGCGCACGCCGCGCGCTCGCGCCGCCGCAATGCCCTCGGCTTGGCGCCGGTGAATGTTCTCGCGCTCCACCTGCGCCACATAGCTCAGCAGTTGCAAAACAATATCGGCAATCAACGCACTCGTCACGTCCGACCCACCACAGTCTCTGGAGCGCGTGTCGAGCAATGGCATGTCCAGCACCACGATGGCGGCGCCGAGCTCTTTGGTTATGCACCGCCATTCCTCAAGGATCTCGCTGTAGTTACGGCCCAGCCGATCAATGGAAAGTACCACCAGCACATCACCGGAATCCAACGCGCACAGCAGCTCGCGATACCGCGGTCGATCGAAGTCCTTGCCACTCGCATGGTCGGCAAAGATATTCGCCGGTTCCACGCCATAGGCGCCCAGCGCATCCAGCTGCCGATTCAGATTTTGATCACGCGAGCTCACCCGCGCATACCCGTACACCGTTGTCATCTCATCCCCGCTCTCTCGTAAACCTCCCAAAAAGGGACAGGTTTATTTTGGTAGGTTTTATCTCCCCTATAGCAGGCGGAAGACGCAAGCGCGCGAGCGGAAAGACGACTGAGCCGGCACAAAAAAGGCGGCCCCAAAAGACCGCCCCGTTCTCTATGAATCACCAGATTCCGGCTAATGAATAAGCCTGAAATCCAAGTGCCCGCGCGTGGTGTTGACGCGCGAGACCTCGATGATCACGCGCTGCCCCAGCTCGTAGCGAGTCCCCGTGTCGGCACCCGTGAGCGCGAGCGCGTCCTCATCAAACTCAAACCACTCGTTGCCCAGACTCTTGATCGAAACCAAACCCTCAACCTGTGTCAGATCAAGGCGCACAAAGAGGCCCATGCTGCTGACCCACGAAATCGTTCCGGCGTAGCGCTCACCCAGGCGATCCTCGTAATACTGGGCGATCTTGATCTTTTGCGTCGCATGGCTGGCGGCGTCGGCCGCACGCTCGGCATCGCTGCACGCGCGGCAGATTTGCGGCAGGATGCGCGGCAGGGACTCGCGACCCTTACCGATCAGCCGCGGCGTACGCACCAAGGCGTCCTTGCCGCCCAGCTGCTCGTATGCCAGCTGCAGTTTGAGTACGCGATGCACCACCAGGTCGGGATAGCGGCGAATGGGACTCGTAAAGTGGCAATAGCACGGCGCGGCAAGTGCAAAGTGGCCCTCGTTGCGCGGCTTGTACAGTGCGCGCTGCATACTGCGCAGTAGCAACGTGTTGACGAGCGGCGCGTTGGCCGTACCGGCTGCGGCATCAACCGCCGCCTGCAGCTCGTCGGGGCTTCCCAGAGCAATGCCTGCCGCGCGACGGTCATCGATGATACCCAGCTGTGCCAGCGCCACGGCGGCACCGTGCAGGCTGTCGGGACTGGGGTCGTCGTGCACGCGATAGCAGGCCTCGATATCGCGGTCGGCCAGCCACTCCGCCACGCACTCGTTGGCCAGCAGCATGGCTTCCTCAATCAGCGACGTGGCGCACGAGCGCTCACGGGCCACGATCTGCACGGGCACACCGTCCTCGTCCAACAGCGCACGGATCTCGGCCGTATCAAAGTCGACCGAACCGCGTGCGCGACGAATACGACGGCGAAGCTCGGCGAGCTCGTTGGCAGCTACGAGGAAATCCCCCAAGTCGACGTTATAGCCGCGGGCGGTTTTCTCGCACGCAAGCCCGCGCCCGAGCGCTTCCTCGCGCGAGGATTCAACCGCAGCAACATCCTCGGCGGCGCCCTCCAGCACCGAATACTCCACCGCACCGGCACGTACCAGCAGCGCCTCGGCGCCGTCGTAGTCCATGCGCACGCGCGAGCGGATCACGCTGGGATAGGGATCGTAATGGCGCACGCGACCCTGCGCATCGAGCTCAATGTCGACGGTAAACGCCAAGCGGTCCTCGTCGGGACGCAGCGAGCACAAATCGTTCGACAGGCGCTCGGGCAACATGGGCAGCACGCGATCGGCAAGATACACCGACGTCGTGCGATGGCGAGCTTCCAGATCGATATATCCGTCCCAGGCGACATAGTGCGAAACGTCGGCAATATGGACACCCAGCTTGTAGCCACCCTCGGGCGTGCGCTCCAGCGAAATGGCGTCGTCAAAGTCGCGCGCGTCGACCGGGTCAATCGTAATAACAAAGCGGTCGCGCAGGTCGCGGCGGAGCGGGTCCTTGAGCGCCGAGGTCACATCGAGCGAAAGTGCCTCGGCCTCGGCTAGCGCGGCCTCGGGATACGTATCGGTATAGCCATAGCGCGCCATCACATACTGAACGCCCAAATCGGGCGCATCATCGCCGCCAATACGGCGCTCGATCGTCACGGTGCCCGATTCCAGACGCGTCGGATATGTCAGAATGCGCGCGACGACCGCATCGCCCGGATGAACACCCAAGCGCTCCGCCGAGGTGTCCTCCGGCAGAATAAAGAAATCGGCCTTAAGGCGAGAATCAAGCGGCTCGATCACCCCGAGCGGGCCGGCGGTCTGGTACGTGCCCACCACACTAATGGCCGCACGCTCGACGACGCCCTCGATTACGGCGCGTCGCTCGCCATGCGGGCTGTTCTTAATGCTCACGGCAACGGTATCGCCGTCCATAATCTCGCGCTTGCCGCGGCCCATGACCTTGTAGTCGCCGTTTTCGGTTACAACGTAGGCGCTATGCTCATGGAGCTGCACACGTCCGGTCAGACTCGGGCGACGCTCGCTGCGCACCGGCCCGCGCTTATTGCGAGCTCCACGCTTATGCTTGTTATTGCGCCCCATGGCGCCTCCTTACTATCGATGGCCGTTTACACCCCAAGAGTCTACCCAAATGATCCCTAGGGGACGGCAGGATTGCGGGTCACATAGATAGACCAGCGTCACGATGATGCGCAATCCTGCCGTCCCCTAGGGATCAAAAAACGGGCCGCCCCCAAAAGAGACGACCCGTTGAAGGAACGAATTCCAAGCACGCCTACACGCGCAGATAGCGGCGCATGGCGATGGCGGAACCAAAGAGACCGATAATGACGCCGACCAGAATCAGCGCGGCGTAGGTCACCAGATAGTACTGCATCGGCAGCGCAAACGACATCCAGCCGATGCTCTCCTGCAGACGCGGAACCATCAGGTTACGCAGCAGCTCCAGCACGCCGATGGAAAGCAGCGAGCCCAAAATGGCCTGCAGCACACCCTCGGTAATGAACGGCCCGCGAATGAAGCCGTTGCTTGCGCCCACCAGACGCATGATCGCGATCTCACGACGACGCGCCGTAATGGACAGGCGAATCGTGTTGTTAATGAAAATGAACGCGATAAAGGTCAGCAGACCGACGAGCACTACAGCGGCGATACGGATGTAGTTCGTCACCTGGAACAGGCGGCTCACTTCCTCCTGGCCGTACAGAACGCTCGCGTTAACGTCGCCGTCGTCCGCGATCTTCTGAAAATCGGCGTTCTTCTTGAGCTTCTGGGCCGTGCTCTCGACCATGGACGGATCGTCCATCTCGATGGCATACGAAGCCGGCAGCGGGTTCTGACCGTCGAGCGCGCTCATGGTAGCGTCGGCGTTACCCGACATCTTGCTCGTGTACTCGGCCAGCGCGTCGTCCTTGTCCTTGTACGTCACGGACTTGACGTTGCTCCACGTCTTGAGCTCGGCCTCGAAGGCCTGAACATCTGCCTGGTCGGCGTCATCGCTAATAAAGGCGTTGATGACGACCTGATCCTCGACGGTGCCGATCACGGAGTTCAGCATCGCGGAACCCATAATGAACAGGCCGATGATAAACAGCGAAAGGAAAATCGTGATGACGGCGCCGAGCGAGGTGGTCCAGTTACGGAAGAAGTGGCTGATTGCCTCTTTGAGCGAGTAGCCCACGTTAGTTGGTGCCATAGTTGCCGTAACCTCCCCTCTCCTGGTCGCGGATTACGTGGCCGCCCTCGAGGGCGATCACGCGACGGTGCATGCTATCGACCATCTCGCGGTCGTGCGTAGCGACGATCACGGTAGTACCGGTGCGGTTAATGCGCTCGAGCAGCTTCATGATGCCCAGCGAAATCGCCGGATCGAGGTTGCCCGTGGGTTCGTCGCAGATAAGCAGCGGCGGGCGGTTGACCATAGCGCGGGCAACGGCCACGCGCTGCTGCTCGCCACCGGAAAGCTGATCGGGCAGCGAGTCCATCTGATCGGCCAGACCGACCAGACGCAGCACCTCGGGCACCTGACTGCGAATGACGCCCTTGGGCTTGCCGATGCACTGCAGGGCAAACGCCACGTTTTCATAGGCGGTCTTTTGCGGCAGGAGCTTAAAGTCCTGGAACACGGCGCCAATCTGACGACGCAGGAACGGAACTTTGCGGTTCTTGATCTTCATGAGATCCTGGCCGGCGACCAAAATGCGACCGCTTGTGGGCTTGACGTCGCGGTTGAGCGTCGACAGCAGCGTGGTCTTACCCGAGCCGGAGTGACCGACCAAAAAGACGAACTCGCCCGGATAGATTTCGATGTTGATGTCGTCGAGTGCGGGCTTGTTGGGCTGCGCCGGATAGATCTTGGTGACGTGCTCCATAAGGATGACGGGCTCGACACCGGCCTGCTTGGCCATCTTTTTGCGGCTGGCCTGCGGGTCGATGGGCGCAAACACCGACGTGAAGTCGGGGTTGTTGAGCGCGCTGTCGAGGCTTGCAACCTCGGCGGCCTGATCGCGCTCGACCACGGGAGCCGCAGGCTGCGTGGGGTCGGGAATGCCGGCAAAAAGACCGGACTGCGCGGGCTGCGGCGCGGGAGCCGCAGGGGCCAAGGGGTCGGGGATGCCGGCCATGGTAGGCTGCGGCGTGGCGGCGCTCATCTGAGGCTGAGCCACGCGGGCGGTCACCGTCTGAACGGGCTCAAAGCCAGCCGTGCCGGAAAGCGCAACATCGTTGTTGGGGTTGTAGGCAAGGGGATCTGCCGCCGGCTGTGCCTGATCTGCCGGCTGTGCGGGGATCGGGCTAAACAGCTGATCCTCTGAATCCGGAGTGGCGAAACGACTGCCCGCGACGCTCGGCTGCGTCTTGGGGGCTTCATCGCCCGCACCGGAGGTACGGAAGTGGTTACCCACTGGTGCTCCTTATCGTCGTGCGTTTAAACTACATGAGCGCTTTGTATTTTAGCAGGATTACCTTTGCTGCACATAAGAAGCATGGCGGGCCTTGGATTCCCGTCGGCCGCCATGAATATCAACTTCATCCGAACTCCTCTGATGGATGGTCCGCGCTTTCCAAGCGCTTCCCCCGTCCGCCTCAATCGGGCATACTTCAATCATTGTGAAAAGCCCTAGGGCTTTTAGCGGCTGCGGGTACCTGTACCTTCAGCCGCATTTTTCTTACTTTTTGGACCCGATATGGAACACTGACCGGCTCTCACGGCCATAGCAGACACGTCTCGTAGCACCAGAAGTCAGCTCTCCGTATCCATCACCGCCCAGCTCACAGGCGCAATACCCGGAATAGACATTAGACAAGAGGGACAGGTGGCCTGACAGTCTCCCGATTTTGTCCTGCGTTGCATCGAGGCGGAGGCATATGCCGCCTTTCGAGCGCGAGTGACGCCGACGTATAGCAGGCCGCTTTCCTCGATAAGCCCGTCTGGCATTCTCCTCATATCGACAATCCGGCAACTTTGCGCGGAACGTGAGCACATATCAGCTCTGTCGCACTGAACCTGCGCCCCCGACTCCCAAGAAGCTCAAAGAGATCGCGCCTCGTTCAAATGACCAGAGCGGTTTGGGAAAGTGAATAAGCTCCCTTTCCGCCTGCCACCCCCTCGCATATCCGCCACACACCAAGCATCGCTGGCTGCGGTTTCCCCCATTACATGGGACGCACGCGCCTTACGACCCGCGCCGAGCCGTATGAACCCGTCCTCCAACGGCACCCGCACGCTCATCGCGTCCGGCAGAAGCGACCGCCGCATCGGCGCCGCCCCGGCATCACGCCACCCCGCAGAATGCGATCCCCGCGCCGCTAAGCTCCGCCAGCACGGCGCGGGCCGCCGGCGTTGGCCCGCTCTCCACGCCGTCGCCCACGTGGCGCGACACCTTGAGCGCCACGTGGGCGACGGCGTGATCCGCGAGCAGAGCCTTGGCCGCCGTTACGCTGCGAGCGCCCACGAGGCGCAGCTCGTACTCCACGCGCTCGTCCGTAGCGGCGGTCTTCACCGCCTCGATCTCACCGCGAAGCGCCTCGGCAGCCTCCTTGGAAGCGGAGGCATCGGCCACCTGTGCCTCAAACTCCGCGATCCGCTCGTCCCGCTTCGCAAGCATCGCCTGGTAGTCGTCGCCGGCTCCGCCCAGGGCCGTCACTTCCCCTTGCTCCTGCGCGTCTTCCGAGCCCGCCTCTTGCTGCTGTGCCTCGTCCGCTTGCCCGCCATTCGAGCCCTCCTTCACGAGAACCGCCTTTCCGCTCGTACGGCAAGCACAACAAGATGCCCGCCTGGTTACTCATCAAGAGCAGCCTAGGCGGGCGTCAAAAAGTCAACCGCGCATCGGAGCCGCAAGGCAGCAGTGCCCGAAGAAATACGTCCCACTGGGTTACACACACCGAACTTAAGATGCGTTTTTGGGCCATCATGGTAAAATTCCCATCGGAGGTAACGATGGAGACCATGCTACTTGATGACATAGAGTTGAGGGAGACTGCAAAGCGGCTCTACGATTCATACTCGACTGTTCTCTCCGAATCCAAGCTCATCTCCATCATCCAAGACGTCCTCGGCGACTTCGCCCCCGCGCTCGACTCCAAATACGCGGCCCGAAGGACCATCAACGACTTGGTGATGGGTTATTACCCGAACGAAGCCACCATCAAGGCCAATTTCATCGATAGGGTCCTCTTTCCGCTGAGCCCCGCGAACATCTCCATCTTCGAGCTTCCCATCGGCAACAGCCGCGTGGACATGTGTAAGGTCAACGGCCACAGCGCCGCCTACGAGATCAAGACCGACCTCGACACGTTCGATCGTCTCGAGGGCCAGTTGAGCGACTACTTCGACGTGTTCGAGACCGTCTACGTCGTGACGTCCGACAAGCGTTGGCAAGAACTGCCAAGCTACGTCCCCGAGGCCTGTGGGATTTACTCCTACAGCCAGGACGCAAGGGACGGCTCCTATCACTTCAAGGCACAGCGCAAAGCCATCAAAAGCACCAACCTGGACTCCGAAAAGCAGCTCGCGGTCATGCCCAAGCGCGCCCTCTGCGAGACCTTCGGCATCGACGGCGGGGGCATGTCAAAGCCCGCCATCGTCCAGGAGTGTCTTGCCGAGAACAGCCAGGCCAAAATCAACCGGCTGTTCAAGGCCTATCTCAAGCAACGCTACGGTGCCTACTGGGAGCACTTCTGCAAAGTCAAGCCGCGAATCTTGGGTATCGATTATGAGTGGTTCTACCGCAACAGGTTAGAGCCGGGGATTGTTTACTGAAACACCCTCGAAGATTCTGTTAGCTGCTGTATATAGCGGATAAGCGTGTACTTAATCCACTCGGCAAAGGTGCTTTGCGTGCCTCGAGCGTATTTTTCAGCAACAATGCCAAGGGCAAGGCAGTTCCCTTTGGGGTTAAGCGTGGCGTCGGCCAAGATGGCTGGGATGATGTCCTGGTAGCCGTTTGGCCCGCGATCATAGTCGTCGTTCACGAAGGTTTTGAATTCGTTCCTCGAGCCATCATAGAGAACGGCAAGGGCTCGCCCCTTGTTCGTTCCTCCGTATGGAAGGTTGTCGCGGAGTCCGCCGTAATCGCCGACACCTTGGAAACCATAGTTTGCAAAGGTGTCGAGGTGGCTATTGTTGATGATGTTGGCATAGTCTCCGTTGGGGAAATCCTTGCCAGTGGAGTTTCTCGCCCTTGGAGAGCAAAGCGCGATAAGATGGGCGGGAAGATTAAGGCGCCGAAGCTGCATACACTCTATTGGCTTCGAGCGAATCGGCTGCTCGTTGAAATCATACAGAAGGAAATCGTCCGCCCGCAGAACTTGTTTGACCGCACTTTCATAGCCCTCAAGGTCGTCGATGCGAATCGCAATTCGCTGTGCCGGATTATCCACCCTCAATTGACCCGCAAGCGCCAAAACCTCATCGGGTTTCAACGCGTCAATGCCACGCTTAACAGTGATGATGGGAATCAAGTTTGGGTACGCAGCAATTCCGAGGACCTTGGTCTCGTATAGCCCGAGGTCTCTGTTGAGTTGAATGACGAGGGGAATCTTGTCAGGCTTATAACGGTATCTACTGAGATCGCACCTGAAGTAGTCGACCAATACAGGGCGATTGGGGAATAATCGGGCAATCTTCTCAAGCGTAACGTCATGCGGAGAGGACAAGTCCTTTACTGCTCGGTGGATTATTTTCCCGCCCTTGCAGACTTTCTCCTCGCGAACGGTTTCGCCTGTAAACGGGTCAATCTTATTGTCGTAGGTAAACTTCTCTTGAATGACCTCTACAAGGGGAATCATGTCGTCGCGTAACAGGCTCTTTTCCTGAAGAATCTTCATCGCTGCGAACTCGCTTTGCCGATTTTTGATGGCGATTACGTACACGGCTCCGCCCCCTAGTTAAAGCGATCCTTCAAATCGTTCAGTTCAGCAAATGGCACAAAGCCGTCATGCTGCAGGAAGGCGACGACGATCCCCGGAGGCGTTCCCTGAGAAGCGGCAAAGCTCTTTACGGCGGCGCTGGAAAAATCTCCAGTAGATGCGAACGACTGATAGCTGTCCTCGTCTACAAAAAACTTTCTCGCATACACATTGGCACGCGCGTCGTCCTCGTCAGAACTCTTGAACTTTGGGTCATCAATAGAAATGTCTGTACCCTTCTGTCCAAGCCCGTCGAGGAGATGCCCAATCTCATGAGCAATCGCAAACCATGCATCGCCATGGGTCTTGTAGCGTCCGCTGATGTAAATAGTCGGATGCCCGAGATAATACGTTAGGGCGCCTCGTACCTTGGCGTTGGCGATAGCCGGCCTATAAACCAAGTAAACGCCAACCGAGTTGAGCAGCATGCGGCAGCTCTTCAGCGAAGCCATGAAATCGGTGTTAGAGGCCACGTCCTTCAAATAGGAGATGGCATCGACAAAATCCTTCTTGGAGTATTCGGGAGAGTTCTCAGTGTCGTTCTGCTCCTCAATCTCTTCTTTGCAGAGCCCCAGCCAAACCACAACGGCTTCGGAATCGCCACCATCTTGCATGAACTCGATTCCGTCGGGAACGGCATTCCCATAGCGGTCAAAGTCCGTAATGCCGAGTATCTTCAGCATCGCGATAGCCTGCTCAACGAGGGACATGCCGCCCACACGTCCAAAAGCCTCCTTGAAATGAAACCTCTTGGCGATCTCCTTAAGGTCAAGCTCCTCCAGATGCGCCTCCTCGCGTTCGCGGGCAAGGTACTCCTGATACTTGACCTCATAGTTAAGCCAAAAACTCGCGGGAACGTCGGGCATGACCTTCTCAAGCTTCAGCGCCATGTCCTCGGTAAGCCTGGTCTTCCCGTTCAGAAGCTGGGAGAGGTGGCGCTCGCTCACGCCGGTACGCTTCGAAACTTCCTTTTGGGTCAAACCGCGCGCATCAAGGTATTCCTTGATGATCTCGCCGGGCGCGACGATGAAATCACTCATAGCTATCTTCTCCTCTCCTAGCTCAGTGGTAGTCCTGAATATCCACGATGCAGACGCTGGTGATCGTCGTAAGGTCATCCGGGTCAAACTCCCCGACGGGACGGATGACCAGTCTCATGTTCTTGCTGAGGTCGATTCCCCAACAGCCCTCAAAGTTGCCGGTCAGCTTGTGCCTGCGCGGCGGCGGCAGATGGGTAATCTGCGAAAGGTCATTCGCAACCCGCAGATCGGAAAGACGATGAATGAGGTTCTTGGCTATCTTGCCGTAGTTCCTCGTTATCGCCCTCTGATCCTTAAGGCTCTTCTCCAGCGACTTGCTTGCATATTCGATATCCATCGCCACCTCCTTTGATAGAAGGATATTGCAATTGACCTCTGAGGTCAATATTGACTTTTAAGATCAATTTAATTCTGTACCTAGACCACTCAGACTGATACTCGTCTGACGTTAGGGTTTTCTAATGAGCGGTGCCACCTCTTAAATACTCTCGCATAAACCGCCCAATCTCTTCTCCGAAAACGCTCAAGCCGCCCGATGCAATAAGCTCTGGATGCACCCTAACCCCATTAATATCCCAGCCATCATCCCTGACATGCTGGAATTCAGTGAAATGCCCGCCACTCACAGGGCTGCCGCATGGATACAAAATGGGACGTAAATATCAAAATTCCGCGCACATCCCGGCGCCAAACCACGTTATGCCCTATAGGAGGTGAGGGAAGAGAATGCATAGCTTTCCATACGGCAGCAACGGCAGGGCGGACGCGCCAGGCCGCGAGAACGACTCTTTGGTAGGGCGCTTCGCAGAGGAGCACTACGACAAGGTATACCGCTACTGCGCGCGAAGGCTCCCCTCGAAAGAGGATGCCCAAGACGTGACGCAGGAGGTGTTCCTTCGGCTCGTGCGGAGCGATGCGCTATACGCCGAGCATGGAAAGCCCCTTGCGTATCTCTACGCCTGCGCGCGCAATGTCTGTGCCGACTTCTACCGAGGTCAGAGACCGGTTGGTGCCTTGGACGAGGACGATGTGCAGACAATTCCTGACGTGCGGCATGCAGACATGGACGGACGGCTGACCATGGCGGGTGCCCTCGCCCGCCTTACGGAAGAGGAGCGCGAGGTCATCGAGCTTCGCTACGACCAGGACCTGCCTATGTCCGATATCTCCGCCGTGACGGGGAAGTCGAGGTTCGCTCTCTATCGAATCGAGCGGCGCGCGCTCGGCAGGCTCAAGGAACTGATGGGAGAAGGCAATGGATGACTCGAAGCTAAAGGATGCGCTGAGGAGCTACTACGCCGCCGACGCGGCATCCCCCGATGCCTCGGCGCGCAAGCGCACCTTGCTGCTCGTGGAAGCAGAGGCGGCTCGCGCCTGCGGAGGCGCGAGGGAGGCGGATTACATCCCGCTCTGGCGGTTCGTCGCGAGCCAGGTCCGGTTCGTGCGTCCCTGGGCATGGATGCTCCAGATCGCGCTTCTGGCATGCATGCTCGTTCTCGTCGGCGTGATCGGCCCGCGCTCGGGAAGTCCCGTCGTCGTCATGGCGGCATCGGCCCTCTCGGTTGCCATAGCGGCACCATCGGTATTCAAGAGCTTCGAGACCCGCGTCTGCGAGATGGAGTACTCGTGCCGGTTCAGCTGCGTGCAAGTGTTGGCGAGCAGGCTTTTGCTTTTCGGCCTTGCCGACGCGCTTTGGATTACGCTCTCCGTTGCGGCAGTGCCAACGCTCGCGGGGATCGACGCGCTTCGCGTACTGCTGTACGCATGCACGCCGTTCTTCTGCTCGTGTGCCGCCTGCTTCTATGCGGCGCGCCGTCTGCCGGGCAACTCGCTCGTCGCCAGCGTCGCCCCTGCGATGTCCGTACTCGCAGCGCTCTGGCTGCTGAGCACGGCGTTCCCCCTCTGGTACGAGGGCGCGTCTCTCGCCGTATGGGTCACGGCGCTCATGGCCTCCATGGCGCTCACCGCCCTGGAGGCGTCAAGGCTCATACGCTGCGTCTCAGGCGGCCTCTCGCCACGCCCGTCAAAGGCGGCGCTCTAGCTCTCCTCCTGCATGCCTGCAACATCGAACGAAGGACAAGGAACGAACATGGAACTCAGGCTTGACAGGCTCACCAAGCAGTTCGGCAGCCATATCGCCGTCGACCGCGTGAGCTTCAGCTTCACGCCCGGCGTCTACGGCCTACTCGGGGCCAACGGCGCAGGCAAGACCACGCTCATGCGCATGATATGCGACGTCATGAGGCCGACATCGGGAAGCGTGTTGTTCGGGGGCACCCCCATAGACCAGCTTGGCGACGGCTATCGGGCGCGCCTCGGGTACCTGCCCCAGGACTTCGGCTACTACCCGGACTTCACGGCCTGCGATTCCATGATGTACCTGGCATCGCTCAAGGGGCTCACCGCGCAGCAGGCGAAAGTGCGTACGCGCGAACTCCTGGGAGTTGTCGGTCTCGCAGAGGCCGCAAAGCGGAAGGTCAAGACCTTCTCCGGCGGCATGAAGCAGCGGCTCGGCATCGCCCAGGCGGTGCTCAACGACCCGTCTGTCCTCGTGCTCGACGAGCCCACCGCAGGGCTCGACCCCAAGGAGCGCGTCCGCTTCCGCAACCTCATATCCTCTCTCGCCCAAGACAAGATCGTCATCCTTTCCACGCACATCGTCTCTGATGTGGAGTACATCGCCGACGAGATCCTCGTGATGCGCGCTGGCGGCATCATCACGACGGGCACGGTCGACGAGATCACAGGGGACATCAGGGGATGCGTCTGGGAGTGCACTGTCGCCCCGAGGGAGGCAGACGCCATGTCGGCATCGCTCACGGTGGGCAACATCCACTACGCCCAGGACGGCTCTGCCATTGTTCGCGTGGTGGCGCAGCAGCGCCCGCATCCGAGCGCGCGCGCCGTGGAGCCGACGCTGGAGGACGTCTACCTCTACCTCTTCCAGGAGCAGTCCGGGGGCCTGCCGGTTTCGCGGACGAAAGCGGAAGCGGGACGGGACGCAATCGCACGCAGGAAAGGAGCGCGCCGTGGGTAGCCTCATCAGATACGAGCTCAAGAAGATGCTCTCAAGGCGCGTCTCGCAGGTTTCCATAGCGGCCGTCCTGGCGCTGGTCGCGGTCATAGCCTTCTTCAACATAACGTCCCAGTACGCCCTCGACCCCAAGGAGATGGGCACCGAATTCGAAGGCACTGCCGCCATCGCCCAGATAAAGGCAAACACGGAAGCGCTCGCAGGCCCCATCACCGACGAGGAGGCCACCGAGGCGCTCCGCGAGTTCAAGGAGTTCGTCGGTCCGGACGGCGAGGTCAAGGAAGAGTACAGGACGGACAGGAAGCCCTACGGGGAGAAGGCGAACGAGTACTGGGAGTTCAGCGCGAAGAACGGCGCCCTCATGGCGCTGCTGACAAGCCCTTGGATGCAAGGCTACCAGATGCCCGTGTCCGCGGCAGCCGCTATCGACACGACTGGCACCGTCGACCTCTACGGGCGAGTCCGCTCGAAGATAGCCTCCGGGCTCGACGCGAACGGGGCCCTCTCGTACAACGACGATGAGAGGGCGTTCTGGAGCGAGAGGGCGCAAGGCATGCAAACGCCCATCGAGTACGGATACGCAGGAGGATGGGAGGACTTCCTCAACCTCGCCCAGTTCCTCATATTCGCGATGCTCGCAGTCGTGATAGCGTGCGCATCGGTGTTCAACGGGGAGTACCGGGCCAAAACCGACGCCATCCTGCTGTCCACCAAGTTCGGCAAATCAAGGCTCGGGCGCGCGAAGGCGGCGGCCTCTATGATCGCGGCAAGCGCCATATACTGGGTCTTCACACTCGTCTTCCTGGCAATAACGCTCGTCTTCTACGGAGCCGACGGCGCAGGTCTACCCATCCAGATCTACAACATCACATGCACCTACGGCATAAGCCTGTCAGCCGCCGCCCTCATATGCTGCCTCGTCGGGTATCTCGCAACCCTCGCCCTCCTTGGGATAGTGCTCGCACTGTCAGCCAAGATAGACAGCCCCATGGGAATCCTCGCAGTCGGCGTCGCTCTCATCTTGATTCCGATCTTCGTGCCGACGATGACGAGCAGCATCGCGAACCGCGTCATCTACCTGTTCCCCTACGACGCACTGAATCCCCTCAACCTCTTCGGCATGGTCTCGTATGCCATAGGCCCTGTCGTGGTCGAGCTGCCCGTGTTCCTCGCCGCTTTCTACCTCCTGCTTTTCGCGACGGGCATTGCTCTCGCGATAAGGACGTTCAAACGCCATCAGGTTGCCTGATGATGTCAAGGAGGACCGTTGCCGCCAAGGATGCGTGAATCAGCGAGCCTTCGAGTGGATGCATACCATCGCATTTCAGGGCGAAATCCTCTCCGATTCGCCTCTGGCTGTTAGGGTTTAGGGCTGAATGTTGCGCAACTGCGCCCTGGCCCCGACCGTAAAACCTCTCTAGCTTCTTTCCCTGCCGTCTCCAAACACAAAGCCGGGGTGCCCCCCACATGGAAGGCACCCCGGCTTATTTATTGCCCAATACGGGGACGGCTCTCAAGTTAAGGCCAACGCAAAACGCCTTAGGCCAAGAACTCCTTGGTGGTCGCCACGATGTTGGCGGCGTCCAGGCCGTACTTGTGCAGGAGCTCGGCACCCGGGCCGGACTCACCGAAGGTATCGTTGACGCCAATCTTCTTGAGCGGCGTCGGACACTGCTCGCACAGGACGTCGGCGACGGCGCTGCCCAGGCCACCGATCACAGAGTGCTCCTCGACGGTCACGACGTGGCCGGTCTTGGTGGCGCTCTTGACGATCAGGTCGGCATCGATGGGCTTGATGGTGTGCATGTTGATGACCTCGGCATCGATGCCCTCGGCAGCAAGCTGCTCAGCGGCCTCGAGCGCCTCGCCGACCATCAGGCCGCAGGCGATGATGGTGACGTCGGTGCCCTCGCGCATGACGATGCCCTTGCCTACCTCGAACTTGTAGGTCTCGGGGTCGTTGATAACCGGCGAGGCCAGACGGGCGAAGCGCATATACACGGGGCCGTCGCACTCGTAGGCGGCGCGCGTCACGGCGCGGGCCTCGACATCGTCGGCGGGAACAATCACGGTCATGCCGGGGATGACGCGCATCAGGGCGATATCCTCGCAGCACTGGTGCGTGGCACCATCCTCGCCCACCGAGATACCGGCGTGCGTGGCACCAATCTTAACGTTAAGGTGCGGGTAGCCGATGGAGTTGCGGACCTGCTCAAAGGCGCGGCCGGCGGCGAACATGGCAAAGCTGCTCGCGAAGGCAACGCGGCCGGTGGTCGCGATACCGGCGGCAACACCCATCAGGTTGCTCTCGGCAATGCCCACATCGAAGAAGCGGTCAGGGCAGGCCGCCTTGAACTTGCCGGTCTGCGTGGCGGCGGCCAGGTCGGCGTCGAGGACCACAAAGTCATCGTGCTCGTTGGCGAGCTCGACGAGGGCC
>JAIIUG010000132.1:0-4150 GCA_022739635.1 Collinsella sp.
GGGCACACGACCTCGGGGGTCTCGGACATGGGATGCTCAACCTCAAACACGTTGCCGCAGCTCGAGCACTTGTAATCGTAGCGCGCCATAATACTTCCTTTTCAGCACAAAGCGGGCAGATTACTCTGCCCGCAAAAATTCAAACGTCTGTAACTGTACCCTATATCGGGGGTTTTATCACGCTTCGCCCCAGAATCTATGGGTGTTGCGCAGGAGCTGTGCAGTTTTGCCCTCGGCGGCCGCAACGTCGGCCTCGTCGGCCTGCCAGGTCCAGTTGCCCGTGGCCACGCCCGGAACGTTCATGCGTGCATCGTCGCCAAGCCCCAGGACATCCTGCAGCGGCATCATCACCAGGGGAGCGTCGCTTGCCAACGCGTCGTTCATCAGCTTGGCCGCCACCTCAACACCGCTCGGCTCGTCGCCGCCTGCGAAGGAGCGCGTGCACCAACCGGCGAGCGTCGACGTGTCGTGCGTCGAGGTGTATAGAATCTTGCCCGGCGTTGGATGCACGCCGCAGCGAACGTCGTAATCGCTAAACTCCAGCACGTCCATGCCGGGGAAGCCGCAGGTCGAAGCCATGGCGCGAACACCGGGCGTCAGGTAGCCTAGGTCCTCGGCGATAAAGTTGAGCGGACCCAGCTCGTCAAAGGCGGTTTGGAACAGGTCCTTGCCCGGACCCGCCAGCCAGCGGCCGTCGGCGCAGGCCTTGCCTGCGGGAATGCTAAAGTAGCTGTGGAAGCCCAGGAAGTGGTCCAGGCGCACACGGTCGTAGAGCGAGAACGCGCGACGCAGGCGGTTCATCCACCAGCGGTAGCCGTTCTGCTTCATGTGGTCCCAGCGGAACGTCGGGTTGCCCCACACCTGGCCCTCGGGCGCAAAGTTATCGGGCGGCGCACCGGAGATCTCGATTGCCTTGCCGGTATCGGAAAGCCAGAAGTTTTCGGGCTCGCTCCACGCGTCGGCCGAATCGTCCGAAACGTACATGGGAATGTCGCCGATGACCTCGATGCCCTTCTTGTGCGCATAGTTCATGAGCTCGCACCAGGCAAGGTCAAAGCGGTACTGCATGTACGCCTGCAGCTCTGCCTCGTCGTGGAAACGCTTGTCGTCAATCAGATGCTCGTTGTAGCGCGCGACATCGGCCGGCCAATCGTGACGCGATTCACCTTCAAAGTACTTCTTGACGGCCATGTAGACGCAGTACTTCTCGAGCCAATCGGCGTTGCGATGTTTAAACGCCGTGTAGAGCGGGTCTGCATCCTCGCCGCCACGGGCCTTCCAAGTCTCAAAGTCGGCCGCCAGCTCCACTTGGCTCTCGGGCAGCAGGTCAACATTGCCCGCAAAAGCCGAAGGCCCAGCGTATGGGGAGCGGAAGAAGTCCGTTGGGTTGACAGGCAGGACCTGCCAGTAGCGCATGCCCATAGCGGACAGATGGTCGATAAAGCGACGCGTGGGTGCGCCGATCGTGCCGGGCTTGCCGTCATCGGTCGGCACCGAGGTGATGTGGCACACGACGCCCGCGCCGTGATCGAGCGGCTCCTGCAGGCGCTGCTCGGCATGGTGAAAGATGATCGACGAGCCCAGCGGATACAGATCGAGCGTGACCGTACCGTTGTGGATCTCGCACTCGCGACCGCTGATGACGTCACTCGCGCATTCGCCGAGCGCCGGAATCGTCACGCGGTGCGAATTGCGCAGACTGCGGTTGATGATAACCGTCGCGGACTCGCCATCCTTGCCCGTGCGGTTGTAGGCCAGCACCTCGTCGTTGAGCGCGAAGGCCTTGATCTCGCCGTCGATCATAAACGGCAGTGCGCGGCGTACGGCGGAGGCGTTCTTGACAATAGCCAGCGTGTCGAAGTCGTGCAGGTCTTCCTTCAAGGGCAGGGTGCGGCGGTTGCCCGGATCGGTAAGGCCCTCCAGGCCGTATTCGTCGCCGTAGTAGATCGAAGGCACGCCGGGGAAGGTCATCTGCATGAGCGTGGCGAGCCAAAAACGGCTCTTGGCCAGGCCCATCGAGTTCTCGTCCAGGCGCCATTTGCTGCGCTCGCACTCGGGCAGCTGTGACTCGTCGGGACCGCCACCGAGCACCGAGATGATGCGCGGGCGGTCGTGGCTCGACAGCAGGTTGAGCGCGCAGGACAATGCCTCGCTCGGGTAGTTCTCGCGCAGGGTCTCGATATCCTCGGCTGCCTGGTAGGCGTTCTTGTAGCCCATCAAAAAGCCGATGACCATGTCGCGGAAGGGGTAATCCATAGCAGAGTCCAGCTCGGATCCCTGCAGGTAGCGGCGCAGATGGCCGTAGCTAATCTTGTTGGAGGCGTCTTCCCAGACTTCGCCGAGCAAAAGTGCATCAGGCTTTTCGGCAAGTACGGCCTTCTTGATCTCGGCCAGGAAGTCGTCGGAAAGCTCGTCAGCGACGTCCAGGCGCCAACCATGGGCACCGGCGCGCAGCCATTTACGGATCACGCCGTCCTTGCCCAGGAGCCGCTCGCGTACCAGTTCGGAGCTCTCATTGATGGCAGGCATATTGCCCACGCCCCACCAGCAGTCGTACGAACCGTCCTCGTGGAAATTAAACGCATCGCGCCACGGCGAATCCTCGCTCTGCCAGGCACCTACGCCGGGGTAGTTGCCATAGCGGTTGAAATAGATGGAGTCGTCACCCGTGTGGTTGAAGACGCCGTCCAGGATGATGGAGATGCCTAGCTTCTCGGCTGCCTGGCACAGCTCGGTAAAGTCCTGCTCGGTGCCCAGAATCGGGTCGATCTTGGTGTAGTCGGCCGTGTCGTAGCGGTGGTTGCTCGCGGCCTCAAAGATGGGGTTGAGGTAGATGGCCGTAAAGCCCAGCTCTGCGATGCGGGGCAGGTCATTTTGGATACCCTTGAGCGAGCCGCCGTAGAAGTCCCAGGTCTTGATGGAGCCGTCCTCGGCGCGCTCGTATACGGGAGGCTCGTCCCAGTCCTCGATCATGCGGCGCTGGATTCCGTTGCGCGGTTTTTCGACCTCGGCCAGCGTGCGCTCGCGCCAGTTTTCGTCGCGGGCATAGCGGTCGGGGAAGATCTGGTACACCATGCCGCGCTCGTACCAGGTGGGGCGGTTCTCGCGGTGCTTGTAGACGGTAATCTGGAAGGACGGCACTTCGGCGTAGTCGTAGGTTACGCCCTCGCCGCCGGTGCGGCCTTGCGGCGCGCCCAGGCGAACCTCGGGCTGGCCCTCGATATTGCAGATAAAGCTGTACCAGATAAGACAGGGCTCGGTGCACTCAAGCTCTACGGTAAATATTCCGTCGCCCTCGTGCGTCATGGGATACAGAGACTCACCGATCTCATCGACCCAAGTGCGCAGCGTAAGCGTTGCCTGATTGGGATCGGCATCCTCCAGAATCACGGAGAGCGAAAGGGTAGTTCCAGTGGTCACAGCGCCAAACGGAGTGCGAAACTGCGACAGGCGGCTGTTGTGAATCAATCTCATAGTACGGTCCAGTTCAATAGAATCATGGCCTGCTGGCCATGGGCTTTACGCATAGGTTATAAGTATATCTGTTGTACACAGGGTGTATAAACAACATCCGTTTACCATCGGCGAACGGTTGTCCTAGAAAAACGTTTTACCAACTATCTACAGAGAAGGGGCGCCCGGTTGGAGCGCCCCTTGTTTAGTGTTTTGATTAGGTTTTAGATCGTCTGTGGGCTAGCGGCGCTTGCGGGTGGCCGTTGCCTTGCGGACGGAGGTCTTCTTGGTCGGAGCCTTTTCCTCAGTGGGAGCGGCGGGGGAGACCGGGGCCTCCTTGGTGGGCTCGGTCTTTGTCGTAGCCTTCGGAGCGGTCTTGACCTCGGCGGCCTTCGGTGCCGGCTTGGCCTTTACTGCGGGCTTTTCCTCGACCTTAGCCTCTGCCTTGGGAGCAGCGGTCTTGGCCGTGGCCTTTTTGACCGTCGTCGTAGCGCGCTTGCGCGTGGTGGTCTTGGCGGCTGGCTTAGCTTCGACAGCTTCCTCAGCCTTAGGCGCAGCGGGCGTCTCCTCGACTTTGGCGGCCGGCTTTGCGGCTGCCTTGGTCGTGGCGGCCTTCTTGGTCGTCGACTTCGTAGCCGTGGTCTTCTTGGCGATCGTGGTCTTGGACGCGGTCGTCTTCTTGGCAGCGGTCTTGGCC
>JAIIUG010000133.1:0-4148 GCA_022739635.1 Collinsella sp.
CATCGTAGGCATCGGCGTCGCGACGATGCCTACGCTCTGGATCGTCACGAGGTAGCGCGCCACGAACGGATGACGAGGCGCGCGGCGAATGCCACGCTGGCGGAACCCTAGCCTCGCTGCTGGACAATCTGTTCGATGAGCTTCGCGACGGAGTCCTCGGCTGCGTCCCCGATCAGGTGATGGGCCGCGGCCTTCGCCTCTGGCATCGCGCCCGCGACTGCGTAGGAGTTCGGCACCTTTTCGAGGAGCGTCACGTCGTTTTCCGAGTCTCCGATAAAAGCGACCTCGTCCAGCGTGACCCCAAGGCTGCCGAGAAGCGCGTCGAGTCCGTTTACCTTGCTCCAGCCAGCTGGAACAACATCGAGGAAGAATGGGACGGGCGAGGGGAAATCAAGCTCTGGGCAGGCTTCCTTGCATCGACTCCGAACGACTTCCGTCGGAGCGGAGCTGACGTTGACGAAGATGCCGGCGGTGATGACGTCACGGTTCGTGGGCACGTCTCCGAGCGCCATGTCTCTTCCGGAGTCCTTAACGATTTCTAGGGCGAATTCGTCGCCAGGCTCGACGGCGCAGAGGAACTGCTCGCAGCGCATGCCTGTCTCATCGACATCGGCGACTAGCCAGAGTGACGTCCCCGCGTAGGGGCGTACGGCGCTATCGAGCTTGACGAGGGCCTCCGTCGAGAGCGTCTTTTTGAATACGAGTTCGCCGCTGGAGAAGACCTTCTTTCCGTTGGCCATGATGCCGGTCGAGAAACAGCGCGCGTCGCCGTCAAAGGCATCGGCCAGGTCGGCGTAGTCGCGGCCGCTTGCGGGGCCGAACGCGATGCCCGCATCAAGCGCCGAAAGAATTGCGCTGTGCGTGCGCTCCGATACGACCCTTGAGCCAAACGGCAGCAGGGTCCCGTCCATGTCTGCGAGGATGAGCTTTATCAAGGGGTCCTCCCGTTTCGGTCTGGGCGTCGGTGCGCCGGTGTGCGTCGTCCTAGCTGTATTGCCTGTCTCCCAAGAGATTCTTCGAGATGATCCTGTTAAACTCTACCGGGTCATCCCAGCAAGAGGTCAGGAAGAGGAACAGCAGCTCGATGACGAAGTTGATCGAGCTGTGCGAGAAGGCGACCTCGGTTCCGGTGATGGCCTGATCTCGCGAGATGGCTCGGATGATATACGTGGCACGCTTCGCGAGCGGCGTATCCGGGTTGTCTGTGATCATGATGATGGGGGTGTTCGAATCCTCGGCAGAGTCGAATATGTTGACGAGGCGCTTCGAGTATCCGGACGTCGAAATGACGAGCAGGATGTCATTCTCCTTGAGGCTGGTTGCGGCGGAGACCATGGCATCGGTGGTGCTGGGGCAAAACGCCCTGACTCCAACCTGTGAGAGCTTGAACGCCGCGTTTACGCCCATGCTAATCGAGTTGCCGACGCCCGCAATCAGGACGAGGTTGGCGTTGTGGAGCAGATTGACGACTGCCGAAAAGTCATCGGAGTCAATGAGCGAGGCGGTTTGGGAGAGCTCCTTGACCTTGTGAGACAGGACGTACTTAATGGAGCCCTCGACGTCGTCCAGAGTAACCTTGCCGCCCGTGGCCTTTTCCTCGCCGGAGGCCCTGCTGATGGATATGCCGAGCGCCAGACGCATGTCCGAATAGGTTCGGTAGTCAAGCGTCCTTGCGAACCTCGAAACAGACGCCGGTGACGTACCGGTTTCTGCGGCGAGTTCGCGGACGGTCATCGTTGCGACGTCCGACGGGTGGTCGAGCACATACGTTGCGATTGCCTTCTCCGAGGGGGATAGGCTGCTCATGACCGCGCAGATGTGGCTGAGCACATCCCCTGTCTTATCCATGGTTACTCCTTGGCCCTAGTTTGCTTTGTATCTTAGGTCAAGAGAGGTGAAAATAAAGCAAAATGTTTCATAAGCGGTGAAATAGCGTTTCACCGCTGATTTCCTACCGTTCACGGTAAATCGGTGCTTCCCTGGCGCAATCTCATCTTGAGCTGCTATCTTATGAGCCGTGAAACAACGGCACGAAAACGATGAAACAACAGAACATTGTTCCAACGCCTCACAACTTCGTTTCACGCTAGATGGCGAATCACTTCGAAGCCCAGACAGGCACCCGGCGAGCAAGAAGGGAGAAGCACGATGCACAACGCCAGGACAAACGCAAGCATGACTTCGCTGTTCTTCGCGAACGTCCTCTACTGGGTCTGCGCGGGCGTGTACTCGCCGTTCCTCTCCGCTCACTACACGAGCCTCGGCCTCAGCGCAGCCCAGACCGGCATCCTCCTCGCGGCGACCCCGGTGTGTGCGCTCGCCATCCAGCCGCTCTGGTCGACGATCGCCGACAAGCTCGGGCGCCGCCGCGCGGTCATCGTGATCCTCTGCCTTGCGGCGGCGGTACTCGCTCCGCTGTATTACCTGGCGTCGACGTTCGTCCCGGTCCTTCTCGTAACCTTTGCGTTCTCGGCGTTTTTCTCGGGGCTCCTGCCCCTGAGCGACTCCCTCGTCATCGAGCTCGCGGATCGCTCTGGCCTGGACTTTTCTCGCATTCGCATGGGTGGCACTATCGGCTATGCCATCGTCGTCCTGATCGTCGGTCGGCTGCTCGACATGGCTCCTCAAATCCAGTTCGCGGTGGTCTCTGCCGCGCTGGTGGTCTTCGCGGCTCACATGTGGCGCCTCCCCGAGGCGGGAATTCGCGCCAATGCCGCGGACGATCCCAAGGTCTCCCACGGAAAGGGCCTCCTCTCGCTGTTCACCAGCAATGAGATCGCCTTCGTCTTGGTCTTCGCCTTCATCAGTTCGGCCGCGATTGGCTTCATCGGGGCGTTCTTGGGCCGCTACGCGGTCGAGCTTGGCGAGGGTCAGAACCTCGTGGGCGTCCTGAGTGCGGTCTCCGCTGCGAGCGAGATCCCCATCCTGCTCGTTTCCTCCAAGCTGGTCAGGCGCTTCGGCGAGATGAACCTCCTGATCTTTTCCTGCTTCATGGCGGCGCTCAGGCTCGTGCTCGTGGGCACCGGCATCGTCCCGGTCATGATCTGCGGCCAGCTGCTGCAGAGCGTGAGTTACATGACCGTCTACTACTCCTGCGTTACCTACATTGCCAACCACACTTACGAGGATTGTCGCGCTCGAGGTCAGAGCGCCTTCGCGATGGTCCAGAGCGGTCTGTCCGTCGTGGTTGCGAACCTGTTTGGCGGTTGGGCGTGCGACGCGCTCGGCACGCACGCGGGTTTTCTGGCCTTCGCCCTCGCTTCAACGATTGCTGCGGTCGTTGCTCTTGCGGCGTACGTACTGTGGCGTCGAAGCGCAGCGCCACAGCCTGAGGGCCAGTCGGCCGCATAGGCTCCACCGCGTTTTGCAAGCGCCTGCCTGCCTCGCGCTTCTCTTCGTGTTCAACCAGCTGACGAGCTGAGAACTGTCCAATCCAATGGTTATCCAAGTGAAAGGAAGACAAAGATGTCTCTCATCAAGGTCAACGAGCTTCTTCAACATGCGACCGAGCACCACTATGGCGTGCCCGCGATCAACGTCATCAACACGGAGACCATCCGTTATGCGATCCAGGCCGCCGAGGATGAGCACATGCCTATCATCATCCAGTACTGGCCCGGCTTCGAGGACCACTGTGCCCTCGACATCATCGCCTTCGCCGCCCGCTATTACGCCGAGCGCGCGAGCGTGCCCGTCGCCGTCCACCAGGATCACTCCGCTGGTTACGAGATCGCCGTCAAGGGCGTCAAGGCCGGTTTCCCCTCCGTCATGGTCGACGGCTCCTCGCTTCCCTATGAGGAGAACTTCCAGCTCACGAAGGACGTCGTCCAGGTCGCCAAGATCTTCGACGTTGACATCGAGGCCGAGCTCGGCCACGTCGGCAACGGCTCCGACGCCAACGACTTCGTGAACAGCGACCACTATACCGACCCGAACCTCGCCGAGGAGTTCGTCGAGGGCACCGGCTGTGGTTCGCTCGCCATCGCCGTCGGCAACGCCCACGGTCCCTACGTCAAGGTCCCGAACCTCGACATGGAGCGCATCAAGGCCTGCAGGGAGGCCGTCAGCGTTCCCCTCGTCATGCACGGATGCTCCGACATCCCCGACGAGCAGCTCCAGGAGGCCGTGAACCTCGGCATGAGCAAGTT
>JAIIUG010000017.1:0-29492 GCA_022739635.1 Collinsella sp.
AGTGCTCTTCTTTGCGTGCGGAACTTGTAGCGAACAAAGCCAAGCCGACCGACCCTAAGGTTAACTTGACTGATGATAGCAAATACGACAAGCGAGGTGCCTGCGACTTGCAGGCATCTCGCTTTATCTAAATAACGTGGTTGATGCTCAACCTTTGATATGCAGCTCTACCTTATCGATAGGAAACGCTCTGCTGAGAGTCCTTGACGACTACGTCGTGGGCGCCACCTTCGACGATGGAGGTGGAGCTGACCAGGGTCAGGCGTGCCTTTTCCTGGAGCTCGGGGATCGAGAGGGCGCCGCAGTTGCACATCGTGGACTTGACCTTGTAGAGCGTGCCGCCCACGCCGTCCTTGAGGGAGCCAGCGTAGGGAACGTAGGAATCGACGCCCTCGACGAAGCTGAGTTTCGCAGCACCGCCTAGGTCGTAGCGCTGCCAGTTGCGGGCACGTGCAGAACCCTCGCCCCAGTACTCCTTCATGTACTGGCCGTTGACGTTGACGCGCTCGGTCGGGCTCTCGTCGAAGCGGGCGAAGTAACGGCCCAGCATCATAAAGTCGGCACCCATGGCCAGGGCGAGCGTCATGTGGTAGTCGTAGACGATGCCACCGTCGGAGCACACGGGCACGTAGACGCCGGTCTCCTCGTAGTACTCGTCGCGAGCGCGGCAGACGTCAATCAGCGCGGTGGCCTGGCCACGGCCGATGCCCTTGGTCTCGCGGGTAATGCAGATGGAACCGCCGCCGATACCGACCTTGATGAAGTCGGCACTGCAGTCAGCCAAAAAGCGGAAGCCCTCAGCGTCGACGACGTTACCGGCACCGACCTTGACGTCCTCGCCGTAGTTGGCGCGAATCCACTCGATGGTGCGCTTCTGCCACTCGCTGAAGCCCTCGGAAGAGTCGATGCACAGGACGTCGGCACCGGCCTCGACGAGCAGCGGCACGCGCTCGGCATAGTCGCGGGTGTTGATGCCGGCGCCGACCATGTAGCGCTTATCGCCGTCGAGCAGCTCGTTGGGGTTGGTCTTGTGGCTATCGTAGTCCTTGCGGAAGACGATGCCCATGAGGTGATCGTTGTCGTCGACGATGGGCAGGGCGTTGAGCTTGTTGTCCCAGATGACGTCGTTGGCAACCTTGAGGCTGATGTTCTTGTCGCCCACGATGAGCTGCTCACGCGGGGTCATGAACTCGGAGACCTTCTTCTGGTGATCATCGCGGCTGGGACGATAGTCACGGCTGGTGACGATGCCCAGGAGCTTACCCTTGGGAGTGCCGTCGTCGGTAACCGGCATGGTGGAGTGACCGGTCTTATCCTTGAGCTCGATGACCTGCTCCATGGTCATGTCGGGGGTCAGCGTGGAATCTGACTGAACGAAGCCAGCCTTGTGATCCTTGACGGCCTTGACCATAGCAGCCTCGGACTCGGGGGTCTGGGAACCGTAGATGAAGGACAGGCCGCCCTCGGTAGCGAGCGCGACACCCATGTCGACGCCCGAGACGGATTGCATGATGGCGGAAACCATGGGAATGTTCAGGGTGATTGCCGGCTTCTCACCGCGCTTGAAGCGGGTTAGCGGCGTCTTAAGAGAGACGTTGTTGGGAATGCACTGCGAGGACGAGTAACCAGGGACCAGCAGATACTCCGAAAACGTGTGGGACTCACCGGGAAAGAACGTAGCCATGTTTCTCCTTTTTCCATGCGACCGGTCGGCTGCAGGCCTCGTAGGACCCAGCCCAACCTTGGGCGCCCAATACTGGGGAAGTATCTTAGCGCACTTTGACTGCTACAATGCATGATTTAAGAAGAGCACACGAGGGTTTGACGCAGGCTATGCGTTTGCCCAGCAAACACTTTAGCGGGGAGACGTAAGGCACATGGAGTACAAGACGACGGCAAAGTTGGTCATTCAAGCGTGCGACAAAGACCTGCCGGGCGTGTTCGGCCATGGTTGCGTTTTGTTGCTGCAAGGCATCGCCCGCGAGCACTCGCTCAACCGCGCCGCCAAAAGCATGGGCATGGCCTATTCCAAGGCTTGGCGCATTGTGAACGAAGCCGAAGGGCAGCTGGGTTGCAAGCTCATCGAGCGCGACGGCGCCCGCGGATCCACGCTCACGCCGGCCGGCGAGCGCGCCATCGCGGTCTACGAGGAGCTGCAGGCCGACATAAACCAAGTCATTGCCACCAAAGCCAACGACCTCATCGCCAGCATTAACGCAAAGTAAACTATCTGGGCTGATTATTGGTCCGCCGCACTAACGAATTAAGACGCGCGCCATAAAATGCGCCCATTTACTACGTTTAGTTGAACACCCTCGACCACCCCAGATTTCGTGAAAATAAAACCGCTGGTAGACAGCTTGCCATTTTTCAAAAATGGCGGGTATGGTTGACCCCTAGGGGTTAAACGTAGTAGATAGGCCGTTTTCGTGGCACAGACCCAATACTAGCTAGTTCCGGAGGGCGGTGTCTAGGGTGGCAGCCACTACCAGGGGATCATCAGCGCCGGCGAAGAGGCGAATGGTGCTCCCCTGCTTGCCTCGCGGAGCAGAGAGGCGCGTCGTTGCGCCGCCGGCGGGCGATATACGGAACTTGTCGGGCAGTGCGTTAAAGAATTCGCCCGCGGTGCAGTCCATCAGGTCAAACTCTACTGCCGGGCCAAAGCCGTGCTCCAGGATGCCGGTCGCGATGGTATGGTCGGGATGCGAGGTCAGCCCGGGATAGCGCACGTTGCGTACCATCTCGTTGGCGGCCAGATACTCGGCTAGCGCACGGGCGCGGTCGAAATGCGCCTGCATGCGGGTGTCGATCGTGTCGAGCCCATGCTCTAGAATCTCGGCCTCATCGGAGGACAAGTCGAGCGCAGCCAATCCGCACCCCTCGAGCAGGGCGTGCGCGCACTCGGCCGCGGCATCCACGCGATGGCGCTTAAGCTGCGAGCGCGCCACCGAAGCGGCGACGAGCTTGCGCGGCGCAACGCCAGCACACACGCGGTCGAGCGCCTCGAGCGAAAGCGCGGCGCCCAGACGCAGCGGGTCGCACCCAAAGACGCCCGACACAGTGTTATCAACCACGAGCAGCGCATGCAACTCACGAGCCGCGCGGCCCAGAGCGCGAAGGTCGGGCACACGCAGACCAAACCCGCCGATGGAGTTGACGAACCACCACAGGTGCGGCCCCTCGACATCAAACGAAGCATCAAAGCCCTCGGACGCGGCAGCAAACGCCGCAGCCGCGGGCTCCCCCACCAGCGCAACATCGCAGCCATCTAAGCCGCAGGCAAACGCATCGGCAAAGTCGTCCGCAAAGGCCACCAAGCGATCGCCGGGCTGCACAATCCCCAGTAGCGACAGCGCCGCCGGCACATGCGAGGCCGCAACAAGACGCGCCTCACGCGCACCAGCCCTTGCAGCCCAGTCCTCTTCTAACTGTTGCACTTCCACGCGACACCGTCCCTTAAATAAAAATAAAACTGAACCAAATTAGCCCATCCTGGAAGAGCACATGCCAGCGAGCGGGCAGCTGTCGTGGCGAGGTGCCGTGAAAGAGGAGCGACGCGTACTTCATGTACGCAAGCGACGGTTTGAGCGGCAGATCGCCCGGCAGATGTCCGCGCAGCGTCGAGCGGTCCGGCGTTCGTTGGAACGCCGGAACTAAATTAGCCGTGGTATTCGCCGTTGTATTGGATCAACGTTAGGTCTTCAACGCCGTTGAGCGCGCGAATGGCGTCGGCGTAGGGCATGTCAACGCCGTCCGAGAACACCTCGACGGCCATCTCGACCTTGTCGCCGCGCATGGTCTTGGACTTAACGGTAAACTTGGTACGCCCAAATGCACGCACGATGTCGTCGCCCGTGGTCTGGCCCGTGTAGTGGATCACCATCATGTACACGCGCGCCTTGTCCTGGCGGCTCGCGAAACCTGCGATCATCACGACGATGACCACGGCCGTGAGCGCCACGAGCGCATACATGCCGGCACCCGCCGTAATGCCTGTGGTAATGGCCCAAAACAGATACAGCAGGTCAAGCGGATCCTTGACCGCCGTACGATAGCGAACGATGGACAAAGCACCGACCATACCGAGCGAGATGACCACGTTTGTCGAAATCGCGAGGGTCACCATGCAGGTGAGCACGCACATACCCACGAGCGTCACGGCAAAACTGCGCGAATACACCACACCGGTAAAAAAGCGCTTGTACATGTAATAGATCAGGATGCCCATGGCGAGCGCCACGAGCAGTGACAGGCCAATCTTGGCAGGTTCGACCTGACCAAACGCCTCCAAGACGGAGTTCTTAAAAAAGTCCCTGGTGCTCATGGTCTAAATATCCCCTCGGTTCTCAAAATCCGATTCCCAGTAGTTAAAACCGCGCAGGTAGGCGGTCTTTTCGTAACACAGGCAGTACTTGGAGACCGCCGTAAGCTCGGCCGCGCCCGGCGGCACCATATCGCGCACGAGCTGCGGGCAAAACTCCGTAAACTTAACCTCCATCACCAGCTTGCCCGGCTCCAACACGGGCAGCGCGGGCAGGGTCGCGTCAAAGATGTCGAAGCTTCCCACCGCGGCGCGCACGTTCATGTCAAACGTGATGCGCACCGTGCCCTCATCCATCACCCACGGCTCGCGCTCGTAGTCCACGATAGTCCTCGGGCGCATCACGTTGCAGATGCACTCGATGTAGAACTCGCGACAGAGCGGATAGGGGCTCCTCAGCAAAAAGTCGTAGTCTCCGGCCAGAATCTGCTCAAACTCGCCACGCGTGAGCGGCGCGTCCTCCTTATAGATCCAGCTGCCGTACTTCTTTTTGCGCTCGAGCTTAATCACCTTGTCGCTGCCGTTATAGATGCGCACGCGATACTTTTTTCGCATGAGAATACCGGCGTCTTTTTCCTCGTAGGCCGAGTTACAGTAGTCGTCAAAGTACAGGCTGCGAATGGTGTAACCGCCCGCCTGCGCATGCTTGTCCAGCTTAAACGCCGGCGCCATACGACAGGCAAGCGCGGCGTGCTCGCCCTCGTTAATGAGATATTTGAGCTCGTGGCGGTAACGCTCTTGCGTGGTACGCGCAGGCGGGGCCGCCAAGCGCTCAAGCAGCGCGCTAGCCCTCCTCATACGTGTCCTCCACGACCTTACCGCCGTCCTGCACGTAAAAACACTTCATGCCGTACTGTTTGCCGTCGTCAGTCACATAGTAGTCAAACGCATCTTGCGTATAGTCGTCGGAGTTGGTGGCGCGCACGCGCACAAAATACTGGCCGGCATCGGGCGCATCGCAGGTCACCTCGGGCAGCAGCACATCCTCGGCCTTAAAGATCACGTCCTTGATGGCGTAGTCGCGCGCCAGCTCCACGGTGTAGCGAATGTCACGCGCTTTAAAGTCGTAGGAGGCATCCCAGCCAATGCGCAACTTACCGTTATCGATCTGCGGCACGCCAATGTAGAACGGCATGGGCTTTTTATAGCTCTCGCGGAAGCTCTTATAGTTCTCCTCGATCTCGGAAGGAATCGCCGCGGCAATCTGCCCGTATTCGTCCTTGGTCACGGGCAGATTCTCCAGGTCGGGCGCAGCAAAGACGAGCGACTCCGTCACCTCGCGATAATGCTCGACCATCTTGCTCAGGCGCGCCTCGGTCATATACGAGCGCAGATCCTTCACGGCGCTATCGAGTTCGCTGCGGAACGACTTGCTGCGCAACGCGCGGTTAAACAGCACGTTGCCCCAGTAGTTGCTCACGCCGCGCTCCCAGCTCGCGTAGTCCGAAAACCCCTTAAGAGACAGCTCCAGCTTGCGCAGCATGCCGTCGTTATCCCAATCAAGGATGTACCAGACCTTGGAGTTAAGCGGGCTGTACAGATAGCAGTTACGGTTCTGCGTATCGCAATTGCCCGTCAAGATCTGAAACGCCATCCAATAGACCAGGTTCTCGGCATCGAAGTAGGTGTCGAGCACATCGTCGATCTTTTGCGTATCGTCGTTGAGCGCATCGAGCATCTCGATTAACTTGGTATGGTCCGAGTCGCCCTTAATCTCGAGCATGCCCTCAAACGCCGTCTGGTTATAGTCAGGGTCATCCGTCAGCTTGATGGTGTCTTCGAAGCGATGGAAATCGAAGCTGTTCACCTTATACAGATGTCCGCTCTTATCCAGACCGTGGGCCTTGAGCGCCGTCTTGTTGAGCTGCTCCACCTGCGTAAACAGACCGTAGTCCTCAAAGGTATCGTTGGACTTTTCGGTCTGGTCGCACACCCATAAGTGCACAAACTGCGTGCGCAAGCCCATCATCTGGGGAATCCCACGGATGAGGTCATAGGCCATCTTGTTGCGAAAACGCATACCCTCGCCCATGTGCTTGTTAAGCGCAATCGCGCGCTGATGGCGCCAGGTACCCTTGCCCTTTTTGAGCTCTACCTTGTAATTCTTTTGCGAGTTCATGCTCGACGTCTGGCCGCGCACCTGCACGGTAGCATTGGGCGCTTCCTCGCCATAGCCGACCTCGCCGGCCACCGGGCCGTCTTCGTCACCCGCCTGCAGCAGGCCCATAACCTGATAGCGCGTCACGCCCATGTCGGCATAGTCGTAGACCGAGTACGTATTGATCTCGGCCCAGCTATGGTCGGTATTCTCGGAGCTGTTGCCGCGAGAGACCGTCAGGTACATGGTCACAATGCCCGAGTCGTCGTAGACCTCGTACAGCTCATCCTTGTCGCGAAGATGCTTGGTCTTGCTAGACGCATCGGCCTTGTTAATCTTGTCCTGCTTTTTAACCTTTTTGGTCGAGGATTCGTCCTGCGAAGAGCAGCCCGAAAGCAGCAAGGCGCCGGCAGCCGCCTCAATCAAACGGCGACGCGATATCATCCTATCGGTCATCAGGACCTCCCCAACGATTGCAATACACGCGAACCACCATGCGCTCAAACGCACCATGCGGCTCGCCCTCTAAACGCAGCTCCTCGTAGCGCTGTTCGGCACGGTCGAGCAAGCGGCCCAGCTGTGTAAAGCGACCTGTTTTGTCGGTCGCCACAATGGGCTGTTGACTCAGGATACGATACGGCAAGTTGGCAGTATAGGTATCGAGCCGCAGCAGTGCCACGATAAAAAACACCGCCGCGCCGAGCAAAAAGCCAAAGCCATAAAACTGCTGCGGAAAGAACAGCGAGACGATGGTCGCCAGCCCTGCCACGCCCGCGAACAGCCCGGAAGCAAGCACGGCGCCCTTGTAGTCGGTAAAGTACAGCAAGATGAGCATCACCGTATTGCCCACGGCATACAGGCCATAACCCACGCATAAAGTGCGAAAATACCCGTGCATCAGGTTGTTGAAGCCCAGTGGCAAGGCCGAGAGCACCGTGGTCTCGAGCGAAATGACCGCTGCCGTCACAAACAGCTGCTTGAGCGCACAAAACCGCAGCTCCCGGTTGAGCGTGGCGAGCATTTCCTCCTCGGCCACCACGATGTCGCCCACCACGCCGCCGTCATTAAACAGGCTGTAGTAGTCGCGGTAGCGCGGATAGAAGTTGACCTCGACCGACACCACAAAGTTGACGGTCGTGACCAGAATAGTCAAAAACGCAAGCAGCGCCGGCACATCATGATAGGGCGCACCGTAAAAAAGGCCTTTGACCTGCACGCCAATGGGCCCTGCCCAGATAATCACCAGGTGCGCAAAGAGCCCCAGGTTGGTAAACAGGCCCGTGAGCGCCAGCGGCATAAACTGATCGAGCCACTGCAAAAAGAGCCAGGGGTTGCGATCGCTCTGGGGAAAATACCGGTACAGCAGCACTACGTCCCAGGCGAGCATCACACCATAGCCCAGGGCGATCGAGGCCAGCAGGCCCTCGACCGGCGGCAGTCCCAGTGCCAGCGCGGCCAGGGCGCACAGACACGCCACGCCAATGGCGGCCGCAAAGCTGCACAGAATGCCGCGGTAATCCTTGATGGCCGTGAGGTAGCTCATGCCGTTCCAGTTGACGATCATGATGTTGAACAGCCACAGGCACAGCAGCCCCTGCAGCAGCGTGGCGCCCGAGAACAGCAAAAAGACACCGTAGAGCACCGTGCCCGCAACGAGCATGATGGCGTTGGAACCCCAAAACGAGGGCAAGACCTCTTCTTCGCGCTCGGCAAACAGCATGTCGGCCAAAAAGCGCGTGACCGGCATGGAGAAAAAGCTGGTGAGCGTGAGCGAGGCCAGCAGCGTATAGGTCACCATGCACACCAGCAAGTCCTGATTGGTGCGACCGACGCCCCACAGACCGCACAGCACCAAGATACCTACCTGGAGCAGTACGCCCAGCAGCATAGGACCCGTGCACACAATGCCGGCGTAGCCGTAGGCGCGCAACGTGGCAAACAGGCCCTTGCGCCTAAACAGGCGTTTGAGCTCAAAACCGATTCCGGCCACCGGCTACTCCCCCTCTCTGGACAGGTTAAACGCACACGCCGTCTCGTCGTACAGCGCACGATAGTTGGCGAGCATCTGCTCGTGCAAAAAGTACGTGGCGACGCGACGCTGACCGCGCTCCCCCATCTCGATACGGCGGGCACGGCTCGCGCACATGCGCTCCATGGCATCGGCCAAGCCCTTGCGATACATAGGCGGCGTCACAAATCCTGCCACGCCAAAGTCGTCACCCGGAGCGCCTTCGAGCAGCTCGCGGCAGCAGCCCACCTCGGTCGTCACGCAGGGACGACGCGCTGCAAGCGACTCCAGCACGCTCAACGGCTGACCCTCGGAGATGCTCGTCAAAATGGTGAAGTCGAGCTTCTCCATGTACTCGACCACGTTGACGCGGCCGGTAAAGATCAAGTCACGCACGCCCAATGTCTCCACCAGCGCATGACACTCGGCGCCGTACTCCTCATCGTCCACGCCGCCCATAATATACAGGCGCACCTTGGGCAGGCGCTCGTGCAGCTCAAAGAAGGCATAGATCATGGTCTTAACGTCCTTGATGGGCGCCAGACGCACCACCGCGCCAATGTCCACCCAGCCATCATCGGGCTTTAAGGGAATGTCCTTAAAGCGGTCGAATTGAATGCCGTTGGGGATGACCAGACATTTGTCCGCATCGCAGCCCATGTCGATCTGCGTCTTGCGGGCGTTGTGAAACAGGCTCGTCACGCGGAAGGCGCGGCGGTAGATTTCCTCCGAAAGCAGGTAGAAAAAGCGAATCCAGCGGTCCTTAAACGACGGCACCACCCAGTCGGCGCGGATGATTTCCTCCTCGCGTTCGCGCGTATAGATGCCATGCTCGGTAAGCAGCACCGGCGCATGGTGAACGCTTGAGCCCAGGCAGGCGAGCAGGCCGCCGTAGCCAGTCGAGATGGCATGGTACACATCGGCCACCGGTACCTCGCTGCCCAGCAGGTAGAGCACGGGCAGCAGCATGGAGCGCATGGTGTGGAATGCGTCGGCAAAAGGCGTGTAGGGGTACTCGGCCAGGCACACGTCGCGGAAGATGTCCATAAACGTGCGGCTCTGCAAAAACGAGAGCGGATGCACGTGGCGGCGCTGGAAAATATCGAATAGCACGTCCCAGTCCGGATTGGAGAGCGACACCAGGCGACGCAGTGCCTCGCGCTCGCGGTCGTCAAAGTCGACCTCTTCCTGCTCGCCCGAAAGCCGCAGGGCATCGTCCAGAAACACCTCGTGCACCTCGACCACGTTGTCGGGCAGCTCGTAGACAAACTTGCCGCGGTCGGCAGCATGCGCGCCAATCACCCACAGCACAAACTCGTGCTCGGGCATGGCCTGTATATAGCCGTGCATCCATGTGGACACCCCGCCGTGCACATAGGGGTAGCAGCCCTCGAGTACCAAGCAGATTCTCATTTGTCGCCACCCTCCTTGCGCGCAATGGTCACCGTCTTGTCCGTGGCCTTGACCAGGTACAGGTCACCCGTCAGATGCGTAATCTCGCCACCCGCAACCGCACCCGGCTCGCCGTTGTTGGCGCGGAACATGAGCCACGCTTCGTCGTGGAAATTGCCCAGACTGAGCGTCCAGGCATCCGCACTGGTATCCACGCTCACCGTCACGGACGAAAAGCGCTGAATGGCACCCGAGCATTCCGAACCGGTCTGGCGACGCAGGTCGGGCGCAGACTTGGCAAGCCAGTCCAGGTAGTCGGTCAGGCCGCCCTTGTAGACCTCCCAGCCCTCCTTGGCGCCTCGATCGGGATCGAGCAGATCGTCCGGGTGCATAAAGTGCGTGCTCACGTAGTGCATGTTGAGCTCGGACACGGCAGCCAGGCGCATGTAGGAATCGTCGACCATGCCGCCCGAGACAATACGCGGCTGCTCCACAATGCCATCGCTCGCCACGCCAAACTCCTGCACGTACGGCAGGTCGGTGCCGTCCTCAAAATACGTACTGGCAATGGTCTTGATGCGCGGCACGTCGGTGCCGATAAGCTTGCGCGCGCGGGCCGAAAGGATATTCGACGGCGGCACGTAGACCGAGCCGTGCGCGTTGGGCAGCACCTCGTCCTGAAAGGCGATAAGCTCGTTGAGCGATGCAACGATCGTCTCCTTATTCTTCCACGTCTTGTAGTCGTACAGCGTGCCATAGTCGGTGTCCCAGAGTGCCAGCGGCTGATGGTTGTAGCCGTGAAAGCCCAGCTCTCCGCCCATCTGCAGCAGCATGCCGCCAAAGTAGCGGAACTGCGTGGTATCGGCCTGGCGCGCGGGCTCGGTCTGGTTGACCGCATCCTCGTAGTTTTCGATCATCACGCCGGTATAGCGAATGCCGTATTTTTGCGCGAGCTTTTGCAGATCGGGCCACCAGACCTTGGCATAAAAGTCGGCAATGGAAAGGCCGTAATCACGCTTTATGTAGGTGCCATCGCCCGAGGGAACGGGGCTGGGAAAGTCATCCAGATAGAAGACGGCGCTGTTAATGACCGGATAGGCCGTGGCATCGCCCAATAGGCTCACGGCCGCGGCATAGAAACCACGCATGACCTTGTCGTAGATACCGATATTGCACACCACGGTACGGCCGCTGCCGCAATCGCTCGACCAAATAAGCGGAGTACCCGTGTCACCGGTTTTAGCCCACACGTGGGCCGTCTCACGCAGCGAAACCGAAAGCGACGAATCAAAGGGGTCCGATAACTCATAACGCTGGCCACCGCCGATCATAAAGTCCTCGCTCGGCACGATGCTCTCTGCCGTCGCATATTCATAGCCGGCAGAATCGATGCCCAGCTTGGGACCGATTGCTTGCAGGTAGCTGGAGTTATCCGGCGTCATGGCGAGCATCAGCGAACCGCCGGCACTCACCCAGCTCATGATGTCGGAGAGGTGTGTACCGAGCCCGTCGAGCGACGGCATCAGTAAAATCACGCGGTCGAAGGACGTGAGAGAAGGAATCGCATCAACACCATCGGTGGCAATATCCACATCGCGGTGGGCGATCTTCAAGTCAAGCAAGATCTGGTCGAACTGCTCTTTGACGTCCTCGACGCCATCTTGGTCCGAGTCGGTAATAACCAAGCACGTGGGCTTTTGGCCAAACATCGCCGAACTTGCCGGCACCGCGTCGTTGGCAGCGAGCATGCCCAGCTTATGCTGCCCGGCGCTGTACTGCACGCCGGCACGCTCGATCAACAGCACGACAGCCATGGCAATAAAGACCGCCCACACCACGAGCAGCCCCATCCAGCGAAAATGGCCCGCACGCTCGCGGATATGTTGCACCACGCTCATCGGGCCTCCTCTCCTTCGCGCCAAAATGCCAGCCTCTCACGATTTTCGGCATTCAAATACACATGCTGCTTGTCGATCGCGTCGATTACGCGCTGTACCGCCTGCCCATCGCGACGAATCACAGCCAAGCGCAGGCAGAGCATCCACACGTCCTGTTCGTCTGACGCATCGATCACCAACTGGCTCGCGACGTCCTCCGCCTCATCAATCTCGCCGGCATCGACCAGCGCCGTGGCATAACGAATGCGCAGCGCCGGCACGTCCTCACGTTCGCAACGACGCGCGAGCAAACGTGCATACTGTTGACGTTGAATCTGTGCCACGCGGCCCTCTGCCAAACCCGAGTCCAGATAGGCGCCCAGAAAATCGCAATACGCATCCAGGTTATGCGAGCTGGGATCGGTCTTAAACGCGCGCTCCAACTGCTGCAGCTTAAGGTCGGACTCCTTGGAAATCTGCGCCACCGCCGTCGCGGCATAGTGCGCGACCTCAACATCGTCGTTGAGTTTTGCTGCCTGCAACTGTGCCAGGTACGCATCCGGATCCTCGGTAAGCATGGAGAGCATCAGACGGCGCCGGTCGCCCGGGTCGTTGACAATCAGCGCTTCCTCGAGCGGCACCACGCCATCATCGCGCTCGCGTCCCTGCACGAGCAAACTGCGATGCATGTTGTCGTTAATGCGAAGCGTCTCCAGCGTGGCGTCCTTGAGGTCCGCGCCGAACACCGCGCTACGCACCGAGAGTAGCGCCACGAGCAACGGGCCCCACAGCGGTACGAGCACCATCACAGCAAGCATGTGCCCTCGAACCGGCAGCAAGCCCAGTTTCATAAGCGTCCACAGCACCAGACACACCAGCGCATGAATTAATAGCAGTACGGTAGCAACAACAAGCGAGATCAAGCGGCCTCCCCTTCACCGCTTCCGGTGGGCGCGATGCGTTGCGTCAGGGCCACAACGTCCTCGCTGCCGACGGGTTCCACCGTAATGTGCTTGGCGGCCATGCGTTTGCAAATAACGGGCAGGTCGGCCTCGGTCGCCTGACGCATGAGCAGGTAAAGTGTGTCTCCATCGACCAGGCCCGCAGCGTCACTCTCGCGAATCGCCGAACCAATGGCGCCGACCAGCTCACCAACAGGCTCCATGCCCGGCACCACGCGCAAGAGCAAGAAGCTCCCCATCTTATTGTCCGCAAGCGCCTGCTCGGCGGCGAGTTCCTGGCCAAAGGCATCGTGGCTGAGAACGCACGTGCCGGCAACGCAGCGCTTATCCTGCGCCATGGCCTCGTAATCGAAGGCGCGTCCCAGAGCGCTTTCCACCAGGCCGCACAAGATGCGGAACAGGTTTTGGTAGTACAGGGTCATTTGGCTTTCGGCCACGTGACGCACAAAAATCAATACGGCTGGGGCTCCATCGCGCTCGATCGCATAGCCAAACATCGGAAGCCCCGACGTCAGTGCGCGGTTCACCCACAAACCCGAGATCGCACCTTGGCGCACGGGCGCAAGGTCATCGAGCGAGAGCGAGCGCGGCACATCGTTGGAAATCGCCGGGCTCGCCGCTACCAGGCGCGCAAATGCCCCGCCCGAAACATGGTAGATCGTCACCGAATCGTTCTCGAGAATCTCGCCCAGCAGCTCACAGCACTTGCGGTATATATCGCGCGGGTTGAGTACGTCGAGCTCCTGCGTCACGGCAAAGATTTTGCCAAAGCTGTCGTGGCGCCCCACAATCTGTCGCTTATAGGCACGTTTGTCCTCAATCGCGTCGTGATAGAGCCGCGTTAGGAACGTGTTGCGGTTTCGCACAAGCTCGTTCTCGTCACGCTCCGCCTTAATGGCCTCGCTGTTGCGCAGCTGCACATAGCCGCACACGGCGCCCACCACAAAGTACGCGATAAACGGCAGCCAGTTGGACGGCTCATAGAACAAACCCTGAAAGGTGTATCCGTACAGGGCAAAATAACTCACCGCCAGACCAATAGACGCCAGCAGTGCGGCGACCAGGCCAAAGTCGAGCCCGTAGAGCGTGCCAATCAGGACCACATAGAGCAGTCGATAGTCGAGCACGTTGAGCTGGGCAGATTGGGAGAACAGATGCTCCAGCGCCTCGAACAGCACCCATGCGAAGCCCGTCTCCAGGCATTTAATGGGCAGCGCGCGCAGCTGGATGCGATCGATGGCCGCACAAAGGGGATTGGCCTTTTTGGTACGGGTGTTAGCCCAGCGGGCGTGGATAGTCGAAAGGTCGCGCAGCAGGTCGTAACGCTGAAACCAGCCATAGCGTTTGCGAGCGACATCGCCTGCGGGCAACACATAGCCGGTCGACTCACCATACGCAACGGACAGCCCGGGGAACAGGCCCTGGAGCGCGCTGCCCAAGTCGCCCGTTGTGCGACGGAAAGCATCTGCGACATCGAGCGTCTCAAAGGTCGCATCCCAACTGTCAAAGATGCGATGCACCAGCACCGCTAGCTCCTCCGCGCACAGCAGGGGAAACGGCGCGTCCGCGGCACCTTGGAGCGCGACCGACCCGGTCGAGCATGCCTCGAACAGCGGCACCAAGAAGGGATCGTTGAGCGCCGCGGAGGCAGTATACAGATAGGGCGTGCACAGGATCTTGGCTTGGATGTTGTCTTGAGAGGCATAGTAGTGGCACAGGTCGTTGGCCGCGCGGGCGATAATGCCCTTACCCGTTTGGGCGGCAGCATCTGTGGCATCAAGCGAATCGGCATCGCTCGCCGCGCCGCCAGAAACCTCCGCGCCCGCAGGCCCTGCCACAAACAGCAGCTGCACACGGAGGCCCATGCACGCACGAAAGACCGAGCGCAGTAGCTCAATGTCGCCAAATGTCTCGGCATGCGGAGTGAGATACGTGGAGAGATAGACCACACGGTCGAACTCATAGGCCTGATCCAGGTGGCGCAGCAGCTCTTTCCACGTGCCGTGGGACGATGACTCACGCTGTGCATCGTCGGCAGCTACAACCTGAACATGGTCACCGGGAAACGCCTTGGCGCAGAAGTCATCGTCAACATATGCGGTGTTGCCAACAACCAGCACCTCCATGGCGCGCCCCCTCCCTTAAATTCCACTTTTGCCATAGTCAAACATGCGTATTGTACGCTGTCAACGCAAGACGAGTCGCCTTTAAGGCTGTGTTAAGTACTTTTTTAGGGGACGAGGGGATGGCAGGGGGACTAAGAGGTCGCTATGTCGAGCTACTCTTTTGGCCAGTCAGTCAATTAATCGATTCCACTCGCCTTAAATAATGATCAGACAGTGCCGCGGCGCACCAAGATGGTCGCCAACATGCTCGAAAGCATCGAGGTGCGTTGCGGCGTGGAGCACAAAGAGCCGATTGCCGCCGAGCCCGACATCGCCGCCAAGACGATCTACTGCGGCCCCATCGACGCGTTGCCCACGGAGGCGTAGGCAAAGCGGGCCATCGCAAACAGAAGCAAATCGAACAGGGCGGCTCACGGCACCCTACCGTGAGTCGCCCTCAATCGTTGTACATTCAATCTCGAGGATTTAATCTGAAGCTCTAATACCTCGATAGAATCTCATCTCTATTATCTTTGAGATACTCGTCCAAATCTGGAACAGCAAATTGAACATAGCCCCTCTGAGGCGCCTGGATTACTTCTCGTGAAAGCAGCTTGGCCCTAACAGAACTCAGCTCACTCGTCTTTTTACCAAGGCGTTTGGCTAAATCCGAGGTCTTGGATTGCCTACTATCCTCGCACATGGCATACAGGTAGTTGATTTCATTACGGGAAAGACCCGAAATTGCAGGCTCGTGAACCACGTCGTGGAAACGCGCTTCGGCGAGCAGGATACCTTCATCAACATCGCGCTCACTAACGAGAGTTGATTTTTCCCGATGAAGGTTGGCGCGCTGCCAGATTGAATACCCAACAAGTTGAACTAAATACGCATAACCTTTTGTTGCTCTCGCCGCTTTTGATAGCAAATCCCCGTCGAGAGAAAGACCGGTCGCGTTAAAGCTATCACTCAAAGAAAGTGCAATCTCGATTTGATTGATAGGAGCAAGGTCTTCAGGAACCGCGCGACGAAGAAAAGTAAGTGCCTTGCCGTTAATGAGATCCATAACGCCCGATGGCAATCCGGCAAAGGCAAGAGCGATGTTGGCTTTCTCCCCAATGAGTAATTGAACTGTTGAGGCAATAATACGCATTTCCTCAACTGGGGCATCTTGGACTTCATCAACAGCGATGAACAAGCCCTTTGAGCCCTGTGCAATCTGCTTTAGTTTTGCTCGAAGGCTCATTTCGCTTGAAGAAATGTCCAACTTGGCAGAAGCAATACCAACGTTAACGCCAAGCGAAGCGGAGGAAAAAGTCAGTTGGTCTTGAATCTGCTCCATAAGATCGTGCGACAAACGCGGACCAGCCGAAACAACAACGGCCTTCCAACCCAGTTCAATCGCTCGGTCGCGCAGATCGCAAAGAAGAACCGTTTTCCCCGACCCGCGCGGCCCTGTGATTCGCATAAGACGTGCGGGGGCGCCAACGCCGGACATGAGACCCTCCACGAACTCGAGAGAGATATCATCACGACCGATGATTCGAGGAGGCTCCGCACCGGCGGTCGGACGAAATGGATTGTAGAACTTGGCTTTGTCCATAACCAGAATCCTCAGGCAAACGTCGCTTATATAGATTTATAAACTAGTATATATGTATATATAGCTTTATAAGCGGCTATAAAATCGATAATGTAAAGAGAATTCATCGAATTAGGGGATACATTCAGACAAAACTAACCCAACGAAACAAAAATGTGGAAATAAATGCTCAATCGTAGCCAGACGATCACCAACGCCGATCCTACACGTGCAATAAGCGCAGAGATGGCCCTGCTCTGCGAGCAAAGCCTCCAGAACCTCTCGCTTGTTCTCTCCGCGCAACGCCGTGTAATTAAACGTCGTGTCGGGGGTATTGCGTATGACCCTCTTGGCTTTGGTAAGCGCTGCAGGCTCTTTTCCCTTAACGATCGGAATCACGACAGCAGCTCCTCAAGCTCAAGGGTCGTCTTAGCAGCAACAACATCGGGGTCATCCAAGCCCACAAACTCCTCAAGCTTTTGGAGCGCAAGCCTGGCGTCGTCAAAGCGCCCTTCATCAACGGCGCAATTGAATAAATCGAACAATCGAGCCGCCTCTTCAGGTCGAGAGAATGCTCCCAGAACTGTGTTGAGAATATCCCCGGCATCACGTCCACGCGTCTCCATAGCAGGCACCGTTGCAGTGTCCTCACCAAGAATGCGAATGTTACCACGGGGCACCGATGCAACCACAACAGGCGAATGCGTTGTAACTATAAATTGAACGTTAGGAAATATGCGAACAAGGTCTTCGAGAATCCGCGCTTGCCAGCGGGGATGCAAATGAAGATCGATCTCATCGATCATAACAACGCCGGGCGTCTCGAGCACACTAGAGCCCAAAGCCGGATTAAGCGTTGCCATGCGGTACGCGATGTCCGCGAAAAGACTCAGCGTCCCACGATAGCCATCGCTCATAGAGTGCATTCTGTCGCGGTGATAAACACCGCCTGCAGTGGTGTATGTAAATACAAGCTGATTAAGCTCGGCGTCGAAGTCGACCATGGCACCCTTGGTTGTCGCAGCGGCGTCAAAGCAAGTCGCGAGCGCCTCCTTAACCGCGGTGAATAATGCGCTCTCTCGCCTATTTTGCCACTCCCAAATCGACTGAGACTTAAACCACGCATTCATACGGGCTTCATTCGCAGAAGCCCGCAGAGCACCCTCGTAACCGCGCGTTCTATTGGGCGATGCTTTATCTTTTGACGTCGTTTGCTTCCACAGCCGATCAGTCCCGTAGCGGGCAAGAATGGGCAGAACGACTTCATTACCTTTCCCGACAAGCTCTTGCAGGCGCTCGCCCGCTTCAATCATACGTCCGGCATCGGCTTGAGTGGTACGCCCCTTAGCACTCTTCAGCGAGCGCAGCCAGCTAAGATCTTCTCCCAGCGCAATACCCGACGCTTCGACCGACACCGGGTACTGGGACTGAACGTCGAACATGTCGCCCTGCTTGATAACCGCTCCGCGAGAATCATCAGGAGCTATGCCCAGAGCTTCGGCGTTTTCAATTTTCAGAAACAACGTCCCCAGCGCAACGCTGGCTGCATCGATAAGTGTGCTTTTACCCGTACCATTGTCGCCGACCAAAACGGTAAGTTGACGATCGAATTCAATCGAATATGATTCGAACTTACGGAAGTTAGTTATCTTCAGTTTCTTAATTTGCAACGCAGCGTTAGCGAAGCTCACGATAGCCTCCCGTGATTTATGTTAGTAGCCAATCGAGTGGAAAATCGTGCGGCAATTCTTAGTTAGCAGCATTATAGCCAACCACTTCCGACTTCAATTGTGCAGAGAATAATGGGCAGTGCGCATGAGAGCAAATACTCGGCCCACATTTAAACAATAGCACGGCACTTACATGCATCCCGTCCAATTTCGGGCATTTAAAACCAATACAATAATTCAACGACTATACTTCTAACGGCAACAACCAAACTTTGGAGATCAACGTGAACTCAAACAAAATTGCCGTTATCATCCCCTGCTACAACGAAGCACCAACCATTGCAAAGGTAGTAGATGATTTTCACCGCGAGCTGCCTGAGAGCACTGTCTATGTCTACGACAATAACTCGACTGACGGCACTGCCCAAATCGCACGCGAACACGGGGCAACTGTTAAATTCGAACCGCGCCAAGGTAAAGGCAACGTCTGCCGCCAAATGTTCCGCGATATCGAGGCAGATTGTTATCTCATGGTCGATGGAGACGACACATATCCGGCGGAGTCGGCGCGCGCGCTGTGCGAGCCCATCCTTGCCGGCGAAGCGGATATGACCGTAGGCGACCGACTTTCCAACGGCACATATGCAGAGGAGAACAAGCGCGCCTTCCATGGCTTTGGCAATAACCTCGTACGCAGCATGATCAGGTGGATCTATGGCTACAGCTTCGACGACGTGATGACTGGCTACCGCGCCATGAGCAAGCCATTCGTCAAGACGTTCCCCGTTCTTTCTGAAGGCTTTCAGATTGAGACAGAGCTATCCATCCACGCCGTAGACCATCGCTGGCGCATTAAAGATGTCCCCATCGAGTATCGCGACCGTCCAGCTGGCTCGGAGTCCAAGCTCAATACCGTAAGCGACGGAATTCGAGTGATTGCCATGATTGGCACCCTCTTTAAGGACTACCGTCCGCTTAAGTTCTTCTCGCTTATTGCACTCATCTTTGCAGCTGTCGGCCTTATCCTAGGAGTCCCCCTCATCACAGAATACCTTGCCACCGGTTTGGTGCCTCGCTTCCCTACCGCGATTCTCGCAGCCGCATTTATGTTCCTGTGCGGATTGTCACTCGCCACAGGCTTCATCTTGGATTCCGTGGCGAAAGTGGAACGTAAGCAGTGGGAGCTGAGAGTGTATGAGGAGAGCGCAGATAATTAATGGCACGACCAGCCGAATGAATATCCGCTATATTTAATTTAATGAGAATCAGCCTCTTTAAGACCGAAGGGGTCGCCATCGACATCCGGTACAAGTAGCTTCAACCTCGACGCCGCGATGCCTTATGTACGGCAGCCTCTACCAGTCTAAGAGCGTTAATTTTGCCGGGAGGCACCCATGAATATTACCGTCGCAGGTCTAGGCTACGTAGGCCTTTCACTTGCATGCCTGCTTTCCAAACATAACGATGTCATTGCTATCGACATTAACGAGAGCAGAGTAGCCGACATCAACAACGGCATCTCCCCCATCAAGGATGCATTCATTGAGGCATATCTGACAGATCGCCCGACTTCGCTACGTGCTACCACCGATGTAAATAAAGCATATGAAATAGCTGATTACATCGTCATAGCTACGCCAACCAACTATGACGATGTCACGCACTACTTCGACACATCGAGCATTGAGAGCGTCCTGGATCTGGTCAAAGAAATCAACCCGCACGCCGTTGTAGTTATTAAGTCCACTATTCCCGTTGGCTACACCAGGGATATCTGTGCCAAATACCCCGAACTCCAGATCATCTTCTCCCCCGAGTTTTTGCGCGAAGGCCACGCACTTGAAGACAATTTACATCCCAGCCGAATCGTTGCCGGAATCAACGAGGAGGCCGATCGCGAAGCCGCTCAGACCTTCGTCAACCTTTTGGACGAAGGTTCCGAGGACGCCGGGACAGAAATTCTAATAACTGGCTCAACCGAGGCAGAAGCTATCAAGCTATTCGCCAACACGTATCTAGCGCTCAGGGTTTCATACTTCAACGAGCTCGACACCTACGCCAAAAGCAAGGGCCTAAATGCGTGCGAAATCATTAATGGCGTTTGCCTTGATCCGCGCATTGGAACCCATTACAACAACCCCAGCTTCGGCTATGGCGGCTACTGCCTGCCAAAGGATTCCAAGCAACTCCTTGCAAACTTTCAAGATGTTCCTCAAAATCTAATTCGCGCTATCGTCGATTCCAACAATACGCGTAAACAATTCATTGCTGATCAAGTGCTAGCAATGCAACCAAAGATTGTTGGAGCATTCCGCCTTACAATGAAAAGCGGGTCCGACAACTTTAGGCAAAGCTCGACTCTCGATGTCATTGAACTGCTCAAGGCAAAGAGCATCAAAGTCATAATTTACGAGCCCACCAGTAGTGAAACAAACCTACTTGGCTGCACCGTTGTTAATGACATAGACCTATTTAGAAGTTTAAGCGATGTCATTATTGCCAATCGCTACGACCCTATCCTTGATAGTGTGCAGCAAAAAGTGTACACAAGAGATTTATGGAACAGAGACTAAATAAGGGGTCGCGCCATTCAGTGCGGCCCCTTTAATTATTCAAGGTGCTCCATGGCGGATTCGAACCGTCGACCTTGGGATTAGAAGTCCCCTGCTCTATCCAACTGAGCTAATGGAGCATAAAACCGCGAGTCCAAGCGAATACAAGTCAACACGGCTAGTAAATTATAACCTACTTAAACTGGTCGTGGTACGCCTTGCAGACCTCATCCACGGGACCATCCATACGCAGGTCGCCTTTCTCGATCCATACGGCTCGCTGACAAATGCGCTCAACCTGCTCCATGGAATGAGAAACAAACAAAACAGTCACGTCACCGTTCTCAATAAAATGCTGAATACGGCGCTCGCACTTCTGTTGGAAAAAGACATCACCAACAGAAAGCGTCTCATCGACGATTAGGATATCGGGCTCGGTAATCGTGGCGATAGCAAAGGCGATACGTGCAACCATACCCGAAGAAAAGTTCTTCAAAGGCATATCAACGAAGTCTTTGAGCTCGGCGAACTCAATGATCTCGTCAAAACTGGCATCGATAAACTCCTTGGTATATCCAAGCAGAGCACCGTTAAGGTAGATATTCTCACGAGCAGTAAGCTCTGGGTCAAAGCCGGCGCCAAGCTCGATTAGCGGCGCAATATTACCGTGAACCTTTACCTCGCCCTCGCTGGGTTCGAGAACGCCGGCGATAATCTTGAGCATCGTGGACTTGCCGGAGCCATTGGTTCCGACCAGACCAACGACCTCGCCGCGATGCACATCAAACGAAATATGCTTAAGCGCGCGAAACTCCTCAAAGAACAGCTCATGCTTTGCGAGCTTAATAAAATACTCTTTGAGGTTTGTCAGGGACTCAGACGCCATGTTAAAGATCATGGTGACATCTTTAACCTCAACAGCAAGAGGCTGCTTGCTGTAATCAATAGCAGATTCAGTCATAAACAGCATTCCTTAAATATAAAGGATGAACTTATGTTCGGTCTTATGGAAGACAGTGTAACCGACGACAAGAGCAACAACAGCCCAAACAACACATAGACCCAATGTAGTCGCAGACGGCATTGCCCCGAACAAGAAGATATCGCGCATAAACTGCAGATAGTTGTACATAGGGTTTACAACAACCAAAACTTGAATCCAATGTGCCATCTGCGAGATATAGTCAGTCGTCCAAAAAATGGGAGTCAGGTACATCCAAGCGGTAATAACAACCGACCATAGGTGCATGACATCGCGGAAAAAGACCGCCAGCGCTGATAGCATCAGACCCAAGCCCATGCAAAAGCACATAAGCAAAACTAGACAAACGGGCAGCAAGACCAAGTGCCAAGTTGGGACAATGTGGAACCAGAGCATCACCAGGGCAACGGCGACCAAAGAAAAGGCAAAATTAACAAGCGAGAACAGCACTTTCTGCACTGGGAACACCCAGCGATGCACTTTAACCTTTTTGAGCAAAGAAGATGCCCAAATGATTGACATAAGCGCTTGATTTGTCGACTCGGACATAACAGAAAATGTAATATTTCCCACAATCAGGTACAGAGGGTACATCTCGGGAGTTATTGACCCGTTGCGACTCTGGCCAAAGATGGTAGAGAACACAATGGACATCACGATCATCATAAGAAGCGGGTTAAGAACAGACCACGCAATGCCAAGAACGCTACGACGGTACTTGATCTTAAAATCTTTAGTGACAAGCTGTTTAAGAATAAACTTGTCTTTTTCGATATCATTTTTAGCGTGAGAGGCCGGCTTAGCCACCGCTACCTGACTCTTTGTGCTGTCAGCCACGGAGTTTCTCCTTGTCTCTGAATTCATAACAGAGGAAAGTATAGCCTTCTCGCGAGCCAACAAAACCAAAGAGACAAATCTGGGAAACTAACCCATATCAAATTCAAGCGTAGGAAAGCGCATGATGCCTACAGTCAAGCGAAGCCAACTCAATTAAAATATACCGTGCTAGCTTAATACCAAAGTCTGCCGCTCCAGCACCCCTCGAGCAAAGGATAAGAACATGCCCATCGTCTCCGTTATCATCCCCAGCTACAACGCCATGAACTACATAACCGAAACACTGGAAAGCGTCCTCGCACAAACGCTAGCCGACATCGAGATTATCGTAGTAGACGACGGATCAAACGATAACACACGCGAGATAGTCAAGGAGTACGCTCACAAGGACTCGCGTCTCACGCTTGTTGAGCAGACAAATCAATTTGCGGGAGTCGCTCGCAATAACGGAATGGCCAGGGCCACAGGCAGTTATCTTTATTTTCTTGATGCTGACGATTACATCGAAAAGAATACTCTTGAGACTCTTGTTAGCGCTCTTGAACAGAGCGGGGCAGACATCGCAATTGCAAAGTCAGAGGGCTTTGATAATGTGACAGACGACACTTGGACAATAGACGACGCTCTCAACGGTATGGACTTCAACCGACCCATACTGCATGAAGAATATTGCGACAGACTCTTCCAAAGCTTTATCGGATGGCCCTGGGATAAGCTCTTCCGCAAGGACTTTATCGAGAAAACGGGTCTTGCGTTTCAGCCACTCAGGACCACCAACGATGCCCTCTTTGTTTTTTGCGCCCTCGCCTTGGCAGACACCATTGTGTGCCTAGACTCAGTTTTGTTTCACCACCGAACAAACAATAAGGACTCCTTAGAAGGCTCCCGTGCGAAAAGTTGGGACAATGCTGTGAATGCGATTAGCTCTATCGGCGACTTGCTTGGTGAAACCAAAAAAGGCAAAGCGTGTCTCAATTCCTATTATCGCTGGATTCTAAACTACTCAATCTGGACAATCGAAAGCCTGCCTGATGGAGAAGCGAACGCATATCTCAGCGAGATAGAGCCCCTCATTAACGCTATGCCCCAAAGCGCGGATTCATTCTTTGACCCCTATGAGCGCAATCTTAAGGAACTACTGAACAGCAACAGGGCAAAGCTCATATCAAACGCAGTCGCCATGCTCAAAGAGCGGGATGCCGTGGTCTGCGATCGCGCCAATCTTGAGCAAACGTTGGATATGGAACGACAGCGCCTTAACGCAAGCGAAAAACAGCTTTATGATATATATGAGTCACATTCATATAAGCTAGGAAACGCCTTGCTCAAACCCTTGAGCAAGGTTAAGCACGCTATCAAACGGTAGAAAGCGCTACCAGTACAGCAATAAATGAAAGCGATTGATTTACTTGAGCATCACTCATACACAACCCGAGATCTCAATAGTCCTTCCAGTGTGCAACGGGGAGAACTACCTGAATACCACACTGCGAAGTATTCAGGAGCAAACGTATCGCGACTTTGAAGTCCTGTGCGTAAACGACGGCTCAAGCGACAGCAGCCTCCAAATCCTCGAAGATTTCTCTCGGACCGACGAGAGATTTCGAGTCTTCTCTCAAGATAATTCGGGGCCGGGTACAGCGCGCAACACCGGCCTTGATAAGGCGACAGGAAATTACGTCATCATGCTCGACGCAGATGATGTCTACGAGCCTACGCTTCTAGAGGAGTTGTACGAAAGCGCGAAAACATATGACAGTGATGTCGTCGTCTGCCGGTCATCACAATTTGACGATTCCACTGGTTCACCGGTAGATTCATGGTGGACCATCAACATTGCTCAGATTCCAAATAAGCTAGCGTTCAACGCTGACGATATGCGAGATTTTATCTTTACCGCCTTTATCGGTTGGCCTTGGGACAAGTTGTATCGCCGCTCGTTTATTGAGAACAACGCCATCCGGTACCCACATTTGACCAACAGCGAAGATCTCTACTTCGTCTTTCTTTCTCTAGCGCTCGCCTCCAAGATTTCCGTAGTTGACACCCCGCTCATCAGCCATAGGGTCAATCGTTCGGGATCAGTCTCGGGTTCGCGCGCAAAAGACCCGCTTGCCTTTTACGAAAGTACCTGTCTATTGAAAAGAGAGCTTAAAAAGCGACCTGATCTTTATGAGAAAACATCTTGGGGCTTTCTCAATTGGGCCATTGGATACCTGGTGTGGAATATCGAAACCATGGACGATGAAGATGGACGCCGAATCCAACTGAAAGCACTTGCCAACGACGAATTTCAGGAGCTTGAAATCGGGCTCCACTCCCCTGCGTTCTTCGGTCTGGAGCCCACAATTTACGACAGATATTGTGCACTTCTCGAAGAGGCAACAGGAAGAAACGGCCTTACGGCTGAGAGCATGAGGCAATATAGGCGCCACCGTGTCATTCCTCGTTTGATAAAATTCCTTGAAGGAATCCAGTATGACGGCCTGTTCCGCACTATATTCAAAAGTCTCTGTTGGTTCAAACGCAAGATTCTAAAACAAGCGGTAACGCAACCTGATTCACAGCTCAAACGCGGCGCCGACTTCGCCCTTACGGGCAAAACAGCAAACAAGAGTTCATCCTCGGTTGCACAAGGAGATTAAGACATGACTAACGCAGCACCAAAGGTTTCGGTCGTTATGCCCATTTATAACGCCGAGCCTTATCTCAAGCAGGCACTCGACAGCGTTCTCGCACAAACTCTTACAGACATTGAAGTTGTTTGCGTCAACGATGGCTCCAAGGACACCTCACTCCAAACTATTCAGCGCTACGCAGCAAACGACAGTCGCATCAAAGTGATCGATAAACCAAACGGCGGCTATGGTCACGCTATGAATGTGGGCATCAACAATGCAGCAGGTGAATATGTAGGCATTCTTGAGCCCGACGACTACCTTAAGCCGGAAATGTTCGAAAAGCTCTATAACCGTGCAGTTGTAGACGATCTCGATTTTGTCCGATCCGACTATTACCGCCTAACCACAGACGCAAGCGGAGAAGACCATCTTGAAAAGGAGGCCATCTGCAACAAGAGCTCCTATTACAACAAGGTGCTCAATCCGCAAACAAACGTCGATCTGTTCAACATTCGCATGGAAAACTGGACAGGCATCTACAAGCGTACTTGGCTCATGGAGCACGATATCAAATTCAATGAAAGCCCAGGTGCAGGGTTTCAAGACAACGGATTTTGGTTCCAAACCTATTGCTGGGCTACCAAGATTGCCGTTTTAGACAAGGCATTCTATTGTTATCGCCAAGACAACGCCGCATCTTCGATAAATCAATCCAACAAGGTATTTGTCATGCTCGACGAGTACCAGTGGATTGAGAATTGGTTGAGAGGCAATCCGCAGCTGTGTGAGAAGTTCATCGGTATTTTTGAGTACAAGAAGACTCACAACTGCGAGTTTGCTTTTAGCCGACTCGCCAACGATTTTCAGCTTCCTTTCTTGGAGAGGTATGCCGCTGAATATAGCCGAGCATTTAGTAATAATGAAATTGACGAACAGCTATTTTGGCCCGATGAGCTAAAAAGGCTCAAAGAGATCGTTGCCGATCCGAAGCTTTATCTGGATAAGCTGCGTGCGGGCGCTGACGACAAGTCCGAGCTTGAAGCTGCCCGCGAGCAGGGCAAGCTCACCGTTTTCTCCTACTACCTGAAAGAGGAAGGAATCGGCTCGGCACTCAAGAGAGCCTTTTCGTCCATTGTTCGATAAGTAATCACCGACTTTGATGGAGAAATATGAGTACGGACGGACCGCTGAAGTGAAAAACAGAGTAGTTTATTATGATTGCCTCAACATAGCCGCATGCATCTCTGTGGTGTTACTTCATTGCAATCAGATGGTGCACACATGGCAGCCGGGTAAGAACTGGTTATTTGCCCTTTTAATAGAAGTGCTCTTTTATTGGGCCGTCCCCATTTTTTTCATGCTTACTGGCGCCACTCTCATGCGCTACCGAGACCGCTATGACACGAAGACTTTTTTGACAAAACGAGCGAAGCGCACCGTCATACCCTTCATTGCATGGAGCCTCATCTGGTATTTACTTATTTCGGTTCGAGCCGGAGGTGCACATCTAGGGCCCCGAAACTTCATCGATATGATGCTTAATAATCAAATTGAGCAGGTTTACTGGTTCTTCTTCCCCTTGTTTTCGATCTATTTATCAATGCCGTTACTTTCCCTACTTGCCGACAACAAGAGGGCACTTACCTACGGCGTTGGAGTTTCTTTCGTGCTCCAATCCGTGTTCCCATACGCCCTTCCAATGCTGGGGATCAATTGGCCGGGAAGCATTACCGTATTGGCCCTTTCCGGCAATCTGCTCTTCACAGCGCTAGGCTACCTGCTCTCAACCACAGAGCTCACAAAAAAACAAAGAACAGTTATCTATGTGCTTGGTGTATTGGCAACAATTTTCCGGTTTATTTACACGGCGTTAAGCAGTGAGTCCATTGAGACGGTAGACAGGCTCTATTTTAATTACCTAGCCTTCCCAGCCGTTCTCCAAGGAATCGCAGTCTTCACCCTATTCAAACACTTGGACTTTAGCGTGATCGATGCAAAAAAGACGCGCGTCATCTCAGTTATATCTTCCTGCAGCTTTGGCGTATATCTGATTCACAAGCCGATTCTCGATCATTTCATACTCTCGCCGCATTGGTTAAACGTTCCCATGACCTCCGTCATGCTCAGAACGGTAGGGGCGCTGGTCTTCTATATTGCCTGTGTTGGCATAGTGCTACTACTAAAGAAAATCCCGGTTGTTAAGAACATCGTTCCCTAACAACCGGAGCCCAACCGGGCATGACAGGAGTTTTTAATCGCATCCAAGATAGGTAGCCATGTTTTCACTTGCAATATCCATATTAATAATTTTTATTAGCCTGATGCTTCCGGGCACTCTTCTGAATGCGTCTTTAACTAAAGATGTCTCGAAAGCCATTTGCCTTGCCCCCGCAACATCAATAGCACTCTTATCTATATTTGCCATTGTAAATCCCAGATTAGGCATTTGGACTCAATACTCGTCCCTCATGATTGAATTGGGGTGCGTTGCGCTAGGCTTCCTAGTTAGCTCAGCAGCACTTAATAGGCATACAGCTCAAAACAGCATCACAATTAAGAAGAAAGAGCTTTGCTGCTTAGTGCTATTTTTCACCATTGCCGCAATCATTGCAGCCTACGTATTCTTAACAGTTCTGGATGGACCAGATTGCTATTTTCAAGCTTGGGATAACCAGACACATCTCAGAAAAGTTAGAGCATTTGTGGAAACAGGAAACTATTCCTCATTCAACAGTCAACTCTATAAAAACGCGCTAACAGCTCCTGAACCACTTGCAAATTCTTTTTACCCCTCCGCCTGGCATCTATTAGCAGCCATGCTGGTCTCATTGCTCGACATCCCGGTAACACAGGCAGCAAATGCCGTTAACATCCTTTGCGTTGGCCTAATCCTTCCTTTAACACTATTCCTCTGCTTGCAAGAATTCGGCATTAAAAAATCGTCTTCATTTGTGCTCTGCGCAATCGTTTGCCTAGGAGTACCTATTTACCCTTGGGATTTAATATCTTATGGACCCTTATATCCAAATTTATTAGGCTTCTGCTTGTTGCCAGGTGAAATTGCACTATTTCTCAGCTTATTAAATAAGTTCAATCAAATAAAACTAGTGGACACGCTCAAAGGAGCCCTCCTGCTATTCCTTGGTCTGATTTCGCTGGCGCTTGCTCACCCAAATACCGTATTTGCATGGGGTTTCATCCTTGCGCCCCATCTCATCAGCAGTTTCAAGTATTTCATTAATGCTAAGTACCGCAACTTGCCAAACATAGTCTGCTATGCGATTCCCCTTGCAGCCATACTCTTAATCTGGATCAGCTTTACCCGCATACCGTTCATGCACGGAATTGTCGATTGCTATTGGCCAGCCTTTACATCTGTTCCACAGGCATTATTGGGTGCACTGTTTCTTGGAACAACAACTCACCCCATTCAGATACTCATTCCCTTATTAACTTTTATCGGCGTCTATATAGAATTGAAGGACCGTAAATTCTGCCTAGTCGCAACATATGGATTACTTGTCATCTTCTACACAATCGACGCGGGATCAAATCTGCCAGTCAAACCATTCCTAACGGGATTCTGGTACAACGACTACCACCGAGTAAGCGCAATGCTCGGATTAATTTCCATTTTCCTCGCATGCCTAGCTATCAATCGAATTTCTATATATCTTGAAGATAAATTTTCTGAACAAAAACCGAGCGCGCGCACGGCAATCGCTGGTGTTATTGCCGCCGGCATAATTGCTCTAATCTTCTATCCATCTATACCAATCCCCAGAAAACAAGAATTGCAGACAGCATTTGGTTATGAAATCAACGAGATGCGAAATCAGTTTGACAAGGAGCTAATCTATTACGATCTTTTTTCTCCGCAAGAAGAGGATTTCTGTAAAACTACTTTAGCTAAATACAATCCCGACAATTCGGTTGTAATCAACAACCCAGATGACGGAAGTCTCTTTGCATACAGCGTTTACGGTTTAAATATGTATTACAGATACTGGAATCCCCCGGCACCCGACACAGAAACAAAAGAGAGCAAAGTTATTAGGCATCATTTAAATGAAGTCGCAAGTAACGAAAATGTACGTAATGCTGTGAAACAAATCGGTGCAAAATATGTTATTCAGCTAGATCATGGAGAACCCATACAAGAGTATAGAATTCAGTACAACTATGATAATGCCGATGAATGGCGCGGCGTAGACCTGATTGATGAAACAACACCAGGGTTCACCTTGGTTGCGTCAAACGATGACATAAGGCTCTATAGAATCGATTTGAATTAATAAAAACGGGCGCTATTGTTAACTCAATAGCGCCCGTTTCCAACAATCGCAAGTGCAATCAAACTATTCCTTCGAACGAAGAGCGACAGCCTGAACAAGAGAATTCAAACGCTCTTCCAACTTGGCAAGACGAACCGTAATGCAGAAATCGCGAACAACAAGCACCGCGATAGCAAAGAGAAATACAAGA
>JAIIUG010000018.1:0-28827 GCA_022739635.1 Collinsella sp.
CATCAACATCTCGATGACCGCCGAGGAGACGGCCAAGCGCATCAAGAAGAGCCAGACCGACTCCGAGCGCATGATCACGTTTGATCCCGAGAACCGCCCCGGCGTGTCCGGCCTGCTTTCGACGGCCGCCATCTGCACCGGTCGTTCCGAGGTCGAGATTGCCGAGGAGATCGGCATGGGCGGCTCCGGCCAGCTCAAGAAGTACGTGACCGAGGCCGTCAACGAGTACTTCGCCCCGATCCGCGAGCGTCGCCAGCGCTACGAGAACGACCTGGATTACGTGAAGGACGTGCTGCATGAGGGCAATCGCCGCGCCAACGAGATCGCCGAGCAGACCCTGGCCGAGGTTCAGGACGCCATGGGCATGGTGTACTAAACCGATCTGCTGGCTTGAGCTTTCGATTGCTTTAGAGCGGGCGCTACGGCGTCCGCTTTTTTGTTACCCGACCGGTTCGGCTCCGTCCATCGCACTCCCCCGACAAACAGGAACAGGCCCGCTGGCAGTTAGTTGCCAGCGGGCCTGTTCCCGAAGTACACCGTTGAATCGCACAGAGGGGAGGAATGCGAATCAAACTCAACAGGGCAGGCTTTTTCATCGCCTAATGCCTGCTCCGTTGCTGAAACCAATATAGTTCACCGTGGTTTACTTTCTAACGGCAAAATACGCCGTCACACCTTCTCCATAAGTTAGCTCAGGTAAACTAAAACCACCACAAAGGGGACAGGCACCTTTGTGGTGGTTTTGGCCACGGCAGAGTTGTTAGAGTCCGGCAGGCCAACGACAGGCGCTCAGATCGACGTGCATGGGATCGGTAAACGTCGCGCCCTCCCCCATTAAGAGCTCACGCTGAGCATCGGGGCCGCCAAAGGCAAAGCCCTCACAGATACGGCCGTCGGCAAACACCACACGATGGCAGGGAATCTGACCAGGGCGCGGATTGCTATGCAGGGCATAGCCCACATAGCGCGCGCTCCGCGGACGACCGGCGAGCAGCGCCACCTGACCGTACGTGGCGACCATCCCCTCGGGGATCTGCTCGACCACCTCGTACACCCGCTCAAAAAAGCCCTCAGACGCCATCGCTCGCTCCCTTCCACCCGGAATAGCATAAACCACCACAAAGGTGCCTGTCCCCTTTTGTGGTGGTTTATGGCAAGTCGGTTAGTTGGCGGGGCGGAAGAAGGCTACGGCTACGGCGCCGGGACCCACGTGGGTGCCGATAGTGGCGCCAATGGTGTGGATGGGCAGCTCGCTCTCGGCATGGCCGGCCCACAGCGCCGCACTGTCCTCGATATACTTCTTGAGCACCGCATCCGAAAGGCCCGTATAGCCGAGCGCCAACGGCATGGAAAAGTCGATGCCGCCCGCCTTTTCGACCTTTTGGTTCAGAAGGTTGCGACCGTTCTTGGAACCGCGCGCCTTACCCAGCTGCACGATCAGGCCATCCTCGGCGGCCACAACAGGCTTCACGTTGAGCAGCGTGCCCACGGCGCCGGCCGCAGCAGACAGGCGACCGCCGCGTACCAGGTACTCCAGCGTCTCGAGCAGGCCGATGACGACCACGCGGTCGCGCACGGCCTCGACAGCCGCCGCAACCTGAGCCGCGCCCTGGCCCTCGTCCACCAAGCGCAGCGCATACTCGACCAGCACGCGCTCGCCCAGGGTGACGTTGTTGCTATCCACCACATACACGTCGCCGCCCGGCGCCTCGGCAAGTGCGGTGCGAGCACTCTGGTTGGTGCCCGAAAGCTTGGCACCCACGGTAATAATCACCGCCTCGTCGCCGGCCTCACGAACCTCGGCAATCGCCTGCGAAAAGGCGTACGGGTTGACCTGACCGGTCTTGGGCAGCTCATCACGCTCCACGAGCATCTCGTAAAAGCGCTGGTGATCGATGTCGACGCCATCCATGTACACATCGGTGCCAAAGGTGACGGACAGCGGCAGAACACGCAGAGCGGGGTGCTCCGCCGGAGACATATCGCTGGCGGAATCGGTAATAATGCGGACGGACATAGCGAATCCTTTCTTGCGCAGGTCTCGCGCAGGGAATTTTGACAACAATGTCCCGGCACGGCGTGCGCGCTCAAACGGGACGATGCAGTTGTTGGCTAAAAGCTAGCGCCAGCGCGGCTCTAGATCTCGCGCAGGGTGTTGAGAATCGTACGCAGCGACGCATACATCTGCTCGCGCTGCTCCACACCCATGGCCTTGCCGGTGGTGTCGAGCACATCGCGAATGATGCGATCGGCCTCGCTCATGCTCTCGCCGCCCAGGGCAGTCAGGCGCACCGGGGCACGGTACTTGACAGCAGCATCGCCCGAGTCATCGACCTCGACGTAGCCGCCCTCCTCCAGATGTGCCAGCGTGCGCGAAACGGCGGCACGGGTAACGCCGGCCATGCGGGCGAGGTCGGCGCCAGTCAGGCCATCCTTGCTGCGCTCAAGATAGTACAGGCACATAACGTCGGAGCCCTTAAGGCCGAGCCTTGCACCTTCGGACGTCTTGATGCGCTGAATCTCCTTGTAGAGGCCGCTGATCAGTCCGACAAAGTCCTCAAAACGTGTCTCGTCGTTCCACTGCATGGTGACGACCGCCTTTCGCTTACATGATGCTAACGGGTAAACATCTTAGCCGCACGTCCGAACCCCCGTACCCAAATATCCCAATTGTTAACCCATCAACATAAAAACCACCACAAAGGGGACAGGCACCTTTGTGGTGGTTTTCGACGAATGCGGACTGCAAAAGCTCCTACAACTCCACGCAAGGATTGTCGCGGGTCACAAGCGTCTTAACGACAACCGTCGCTCCCAAATACCGCTCGAGCAGCTCAGCGAGGCGATCGATCGCAGCCTGGCAATCCCCCATGCGCTCGGGCTCTACGCACTCAATCGCCAGGAACGCATCGGCCGAATCGTCGGACAGCGCCGTGCGAACGCCATCGCGCCAGTTCCAGCAGCGGCACACGGCGCCTGCATCGTCGATATAGGCAAGCTCGTCGGGCAGCGTCGGATCATCCGCCTCCTCGCCAAGTGGCAAGAACGCGTCGCCGCCGTCGGTCACCGTCAGGCGCAGATTGCCCTCAATAGCATGCAAATCCTCACCGCCAACGGGCAGCGCATAAGTCAACGAAATCGTGTTGTAGATATCCACCGCCGGCGTGATGTGGCCGACCGGCTTGCCTTTGAGCACGCGCTTGAGCAGGTTCTCAACTGAGCAACGCGCGCCCTTCTTGGTCTTGAACAGGCGATAGGCCTCGCGCCATGCCTTGACCGGCGCGTTCTCGCTGATGGTATCGCTGGTCAGATGGCGCTCCGCATCGATGTTGGCGCGGTCAAGCAGCGCGGCGATTGCATCCACGTCCTCCTGGGGAATCTGAGCCGCGGGCTTCATGCCCTTTACGACCACGACGCCGATAGCCGCCTGCGGAAACAGCTCCCAAAACGAATCCTCGGCAACGAAACTCTTCATATGTTCTCCCTTCATAGCGGACGCCCGAGTCCGGACGCCTAAACAAAAAGCGCCCTCACAGCGGCCACCTTCAAAGTCCTACGGTGCCGCCACAAGAGCGCTTGCGCTGCCCCCATCCGGAGAAGGGGGCGATATGTCAGGCGTATTGTAACCCGAGTCATTCGCGTGAGTAAAACCACCACAAAGGCGCCCGTCCCCTTTGTGGTGGTTTTGGGCCTGAGGCGACGCTAGTGGCGGAGTCCCAGCAGGCCGCGGCCGCGATGACGGGCCTCAGCGGGCACCTGGGCGTGCGGGCCGGCGGCCTTGACGGACTCGGGCAGGTGCGAGTACTTCTTCTCGAAGTTCTCCTCGAACATCACGGCCAGGTTGTGCGCTGCCTCGTCGTAGCGAGCGGTGCTCTGCCAGTACTGGCGCGGCACCAGAATGCCGTCGGGCACACCGTGGCACGTGGTGGGAATGTCGACGTTAAAGATATCGTCATGCACGAACTCGCTGTCCTCGATGGTACCGTCGAGGGCACGGGCCACCAGGGCGCGCGTGTAGGCAAGCTCGATGCGATGGCCCACGCCATAACCGCCGCCGATCCAGCCGGTGTTGACCAGATAGACGCGGGTGCGACCGTCGGCGATGCGCTCGCCGAGCATCTTAGCGTAGACCATGGGGTCGAGCGGCATAAACGGCTCGCCAAACAGCGAAGAGAACGTGGGTGTGGGCTCGGTGACGCCGACCTCGGTGCCGGGAATCTTGGCCGTAAAGCCCGTCACAAAGTGATACATGGCGGCGTCGGCCGTCAGGCGCGAGATGGGCGGCAGCACGCCAAAGGCGTCGCAGGTCAAAAACAGCACGACGCTCGGGGTGGTGCCCATGCCCTTGGTCCACGCGTTGGGGATATGCTCGACGGGGTAGGCCACGCGCGTATTGTGCGTGACCGAGACGTCGTCGTAGTTAGGCTTGCGATTCTCATCGAGTACCACGTTTTCACAGATGGCGCCAAAGCGAACGGCGTTGAAGATCTCGGGCTCGTGGAACGCGTCCAGGCCCTCGCACTTGGCGTAGCAGCCGCCCTCGACGTTAAAGATGCCCATGTCGGACCAGCCGTGCTCGTCGTCGCCGATCAGCAGGCGCGTGGGGTTGGCCGAAAGCGTGGTCTTGCCGGTGCCGGACAGGCCAAAGAACACCGCGGTCTCGTGCGTGACGGGATCCATGCTGGCCGAGCAATGCATGGGCAGTACGTCGTCCTCGACGGGCAGCAGGTAATTCATGACGCTGAAGATCGACTTTTTGATCTCACCGGAGTAGCCGGTGCCGGCGACCAGAATCACGCGCTCCTGGAAGTTGATGACCACGGCGGCGCTGGAGTTGAGGCCCTTGATGGCAGGGTCGCACTGATAGCCGGGTGCGGCGAGCACGCAGAAGTCCGGCTCGCCGGTGCGTGCGATTTCACGGGCAAGCGGGCGGGCGAGCATCTGCTTAATAAAGAGCGCCTGGCTGGCACGCTCACAGGCGACGAGCAGTCGGCGCGTGTGGTTGCGGTCGGCGCCCGCCATGCCGCGGGTAACGAACACATCGCGCTCGTTGAGGTAGTCGACGATACCAGCCTTGATGGTCTCGTAGCTCTCGGCAGAAAGCGGGCGGTTGACGGCGCCCCAGGCGATCTTGTCGTGGACATCGGGGGTGTCAACGATAAAGCGGTCGTTGGGCGAACGTCCGGTACGCTCCCCCGTCTCGATCACGAGTGCGCCGTTGGAGGCCATACGGCCCTCTTCGCGGCGAATCGCATGCTCGACGAGCTCGGCTGCCGGCAGGTCGACCAGCAGGCGGGGTTGGTTCTCGGCGGGATCTTCGACCAGCGTAATGCCAAAGTTGGATAGAACTTCTGCAGGGGTAACACCAGGCATGGGGCCTCCTTTAAAAACGCGACACGTGGACGCGGCGCGCACTTTACTCACGTAAAGCCCGTTGTACCCGGTATGCAAAAACGTTTTTGCGGCAAGGGCGAAGCGCCCGCCCAACGGTCAAAAATCGCACGCAAGCGGCCTAGTCATTGGGGACGTTCTTAAACGACTAGTCGTTGGGGACACTCTTGAGCAGGCATCAACCAAGGAGTGCCCCCGAATGCCGGCACATAAGGAACGTCCCCAAGTGCCAACTACTGAATGGCGCCGCCGAAATTATTGAACAACCTGTTCAAAAACACGAGCAAACGCCGTCGAGTCTATACTAGAGCGCAGCAATAGAAAGGAATCGCCTTGAGCATCACGCCCCTCGATAGCATCCGTCGCACCATCGCCCGCCGCAACGGCGTCGCCGACCCCGCCGTATCGGGCGGGGCGCACGGGCAGGGCGGACGCATCGAGAACGGCCTGTTCCCCGCATCGCACACCGCCGAGGAGCTCGCACGAATCCAAGAGCTAAGCCAGCGTAACGCCGGCGGTCCCGACAGCAGCCAGGCCACACGCCGTCGCCGTGAGCGCGATCGCCAACCCGGCCCCATCCGCCGCATGGTCAATGCCTGGTGGAACCGCCTGCTCGGAGCCGTCTACGGCGGCGGCTTCTCCACGCAAGAAGCCGAGTACGAAGATCACGCCACCCGTCGCGACTACCTTTGGAATACCCTGGGCACCGCCGTATGGGGCATGGCGTTTCCGCTGCTCACCATTGTGTCGACGCAGCTCGTGGGGGCCGAGGAAGCTGGCAAGTTCTCCATCGCCTTTGTCACCGGCACGCTCATCATGATCGCGTGCAACTATGGCGTGCGCAACTTTCAGGTCTCGGACATCGACGAAACGACGTCCTTTGCCTCTTACCAGCTCAACCGCTGGCTTTGCGGAGCGCTCACCCTAGGCTGCGGCCTCATGTACAGCAGCGCCCGCGGCTACGATGCGCAGATGGCGACGATCGGCCTGGGCGTCTACCTCTATAAGGTAATCGATGGCATCGCCGACGTGTACGAGGGCCGCCTGCAGCAGGCCGACAAGCTCTATTTGGCCGGCATGAGCCAAACGCTGCGTTCCGCCGGCGTCATCGCAGTCTTTAGCGTGGCGCTGTTCCTCACGCGCAGCATGCCCATCGCGGCTATGGCCATGGGTGTTACCGCGATTGCCTCGCTCGTGCTGGTCACCGCCCCGCTCGCCCTGCTCGAAACCGAAAAATCGCGCCGCGTGAGCCTGCGCGAGGCTGGCCACCTGTTTATCCAGTGCGCCCCGCTCTTTGGTGCGCTGTTCCTGTTCAACCTAATCGAGAGCATGCCCAAGTTCGTGATGGAAGGCACGCTGGCCTACAAATATCAGCTGTACTTTAATGCCCTGTTCTTTCCGGCGCAGGCTATTTTGCTGAGCATCGGATTTATCTATAAACCGCAGCTTTTGCGTCTGTCGAGCATTTGGGCGAATCCGCGCAAGCGTCGCCGCTTTGACCTGATTATTGTTGCCGTTATGGCACTGATCGTGGTCATTACCGGAGCGTGCGCCGCATTTATGGCAGGCCCCGGCATTCCCCTCATGAGCTTTATGTACGGCCTCAACTTTGAGCGCTACCGCACATTGGCACTGCTAATGGTTGTCGCCGGCGGAGTCACCGCGGCAATCGACTTTATCTACGCCATCATCACGGTGTTGCGCCACGCCGGCGATGTCACCAAGATCTACCTGATCTGCTTCGCCGTAAGCGTGGTGCTGCCGGTGATCCTGATTAAGCTGCTGGGTCTGATGGGCGCCGTGGTGAGCTACCTGGCGGTCATGGCCCTACTGCTGGTGTTGCTGATAATCGAGTACGCCCACATCCGCCAACGCATCGAACGCGACCGTAACCCATACGGCGCCTAATTAGCTGCCCCCGGTCACCGGAATTAACGATGGAATCACCCCGGCTGGGGTCTCGTTGCGGACGATTTGCGACACGCAAAACTAAGTGAGTAGACTTTTGCCGAATCCCTGACCACACCGGCAAAACACAAGTCAGTGACCTGCGGCTTTGTTGAAACAAATTTGCCGGCTGGTCGACATTTCCAAAAAAGTCTACTCACTTAGCCAGCGGGCAGTCAAATGATTATTTAATCCCCGTCCCAGAAAAATCATTTGGTTGGCAGAAGGGCAAAAGCAGTCAAAAAAGCCCGTCCCAAATTAGCGACCCCTTGCGCCATCATTCTCCAGGCTTGATATTTGCGTAGAACTCCGCACCATCATCCAGGCGCAAGATGCCGACGCGGCCGAACTCGGAGCCAGTGGCGGCGGCGCAGTCGATGTCGATGCGATCGGGCACGCCGGCGGTATCCTCGCCGCCCAGGCGCACAATCTGCCCACGGCCCGACTCCTCATCGAGCCCCGCCAGGCCGCCTACCTCGCAATAACGCCCGAGCGACACCGTTGGCGTGTGGCCGCTCACCACGACCGGACCCTTGCCCTCGGCAGAAAGCAGCCCCGTCGGCGCATCCCAATAGCCGTGACGAATCCACAGCAAGTCATCGGACGACTGCACCGCAAGCATCTGCTTCAGTAGCTCGCGATCGGCATCCACCGCCCCCGCGCCATCGGCACAATCAACCCCATGTTCAAGCAAAAACGCCCGCGCCGCCTCGGTCTGGATGCCGGCATGTACCAGTAGGTACGGACGCTCGTCAGTCTCGGCCACCGCATAGAGCGGCAGCGTCGCCATCCAACGCACTAGCTCCTCGTACGCCTCAAATACCATATCGTTGAGCTGCTGGCGGGTAGTCCAACCGCCGTTGATATCCCATGTCTCGGCATCGAGCGGATCCTGGCCAATGATGGCGTCGAGCATGATCTGCTCGTGATTACCCTTGAGCACGCGCGCGTTGGGCAGCGAGCGCACGAGCTTAATAACGCCAACCGGATCGGGTCCGCGATCGATCATGTCACCCAGCACGTACAGCGTGTCGTCGGACGCCAGCGAAATCTTGGACAGGGCCTCGTCAAGCGCACGCACGTGCCCGTGAGCATCAGATGTCACATAGATCGCCATGGAACGCCTCTCTTTACTTGCGGCCGAAGCCCGGAGCCGCAACTAAAACTTCAAGTTGAACTTAAACGTTACCCATTGTACTCCGTTGCAATAAAGCTGGGAAGGGTTGCATACCGTCAACGGTCGCCAGCGCACGCCTGTCAACCCGCACCGCTCACGCCACGCCGTCTGGCCCAGCGCCCCGACCAGCGACGCTCGCATCGCAGCCTCGTGTCGAAAATGCGCATGCCCGCAATCCAGGCCCATAAACCCACCATCTTTGGGTACAAATAACCGCAGATAACTGACCGTGCCACGCCAACCACCCAGGAGCGGACACCATCCATGAACCAGATACTTCTCTTTATCGGCCTCGTCATTATTCTGTGCCTGACCATCAAACCCGTCGGCAAAAAGCTCCCCTTCCCCACCCTGCTCATCTTTATCGCACTCGGCATGCTGCTGGGCGTCAACGGTCCGGCGCACATCGACTTTAGCGACTATGCGCTCACCGAAACCGTCTGCAGCACGGCGCTGCTGTTCATCATGCTCTATGGCGGCTTTAACACCAACATCGACCGCGCCAAACCCGTCGCCGTGCCCGCGGTGCTGCTGAGCACGCTCGGCGTCGTCATCACCGCTGGCATCACCGGCGTGTTCGCGCGCTTTGTACTGGGCTTCGACTGGATCGGCGGCCTGCTACTGGGATCAGTCGTGGCATCCACCGACGCGGCCAGCGTCTTCAGTGTGCTGCGCGAGCACAGCCTGTCGCTGAGAGGTGGCACCGACTCGCTGCTTGAGGTCGAATCGGGCTCCAACGATCCCGTCGCCTATATGCTCACCGCCGTTCTCGCCACACTCGCGGCTGGCGGCGACATTAACATCCCCGTACTGCTGGCCAAGCAGATTATCCTGGGCGTGGGCCTGGGTCTCGCCATCGGTTGGATATCCAGCCGCCTGATCGAGCGCGCACATGCAACAGCCGAGGGTGCGCACACCATCTTTTTGTTTGCTGTGGCAATCGTGGCCTACGCGCTGCCGAGCTACCTGGGCGGCAACGGCTTTTTGGCCGTATACCTTGCCGGCATCGTGCTAGGCGCGAGCGACATCACCGGCAAGGTCGAGCTGGCGCACTTCTTCGACACCCTTACCGAGATGGCCGAGATGACCATCTTCTTCTTGCTGGGCCTGCTTGTCACACCCGCACGTCTGCCGCAAATGCTGCTACCAGGCCTGGCACTCATGGCGTTTATGCTCTTTGTGAGCCGCCCCATCGCCGTCGGCATGTTGTTGGCGCCCTTTAAGACGAACCCTCGCCAGGTCGCGCTCGTAAGCTGGGCGGGCCTGCGCGGCGCGGCTTCGGTCGTGTTTAGCCTCTTTGCCGTGGTGGTCGGTGTTCCCGGTGGGCACGACCTGTTTGACCTGGTGTTTGTGATCGCCGTGTCGAGCATCGTGGTGCAGGGCTCGCTGCTACCGGCGGTGGCGAAGAAGCTCGACATGATCGACGCGGAAGGCGACGTGCGCCGTACGTTTAACGACTACCGCGACGAGGACGGCATGTCGTTTGTCAAACTCAAGGTAGGCGCTGGACATCCGTTTGTGGGGCGCTCACTCGCAGATATTGGCAGCGCCACGGACATGCTGGTGGTCTTGGTGCTGCGCGACGGTGCGCACCCGGTGCTGCCCAACGGCGATACCGTCATCGAGGAAGGTGACCTGCTGGTGATGGCCGCGCCGACGTTTGAAGAGCGTGCCGAGGTTACGCTGCGCGAGGTCACCGTAACGCCCCACGGCCGCTTAGCTGGACAGCGTCTGCGAGACGTGCCGCAAGGCAAGCACCCCTTTATCGTGGTGATGCTCAAGCGCGACGGCCAGACGATCATCCCCGACGGCAACACCCTCATATACGCCGGCGACGAAGCCGTCATCGCCACACTGGCGTCGTAGCGGGCGGGGGTAGCTAAAAGAGACACGTCCCGAATTGGCTACATTTGAGCATCAACCGCCCCGGATGGGGTCTCATTGCGGACAATTTGCGTCTGGCAAAACTAAGTGAGTAGACTTTTGCCGAACCGCCGACCACGCCACCAAAGCACAAGTCTGTGACCTGCGGGTTTATTGAAGCAAACTTGTCGTGTGCTCAGGATTTCCAATAAAGCCTACTCACTTAGCCTGCGGGCAGTCAAAATAGAGCAATCGCGAGGTCGTTAGACTCCATTGCGACGGCTTATCGTGCATTTTCGCGCAGTCGCGGATGCAGACGCGCCGTCCCATATTAGCTACCCCCCGCCCCTTAGTCATCATCGACGGCAAAATCGCGGAGGTCGAGGCCTTCGCGTTCGGCTCGTGCCAGGAACTCTTGGGGCGACTCGTCCTCGATATCCATCACGTCGAGCATGGCAGCCGGAAAGCCCACGCCCGCCGCGCTCCCCGCACGATCGAGCAGACTCTCGCGCAGCTGACCGACATCAACTTCGATCTTCATGATGCAGCCTCCCTATTCAGCCCCCACTTACCATTCACGACCCAGATAAACATGGAAGTGCAGCGTCTGAAGAACGCGCTCTTCACTGCTTTCCGTATTTCTCAGGCAAAGTGCATACTCCGCGCGCTCATCAAGCTCAACGGTTGGACGCACCGTCAGCATCACCTTAAAACGACGCGCCGTCGCATCGACTTCCGTCAAATCCGCTACAATTCGCGCGACATCGGTTACGAGACCCCCATTGCGATCAGCAACGTACACTTCATAGTTCGTAGGAAGGATCTTGCCGCCCACCGCGTCGTCTTGCAGAAACTCCAGGAAGAAGGATGCATTCGAGATGGACTCAAGTTGCGTAACGAGGGACAAGCCAACGGGGCTCGATGCGACAAAGCCACGCGTTCCGGCACGCTTATTACTAAAGGTCAAAACTGGCACGCACATCTCCTGCAACGAGATACCGCCATGAACAAAGTTCTCGCCTCCGCCAGGACGGCGCAAACGCACGCACTCGCGCGGCGAAAAACCAACAAGCTCACCGGCAGAAGTAGGAAGGGCGACCTTAAGCAACGCATCAGACTCAGAATCAACCGACGCCACAACCCAGCGACGTCCAGCCTCAACGACGTCGCCCGCCACGTCTGCAACACTCGCATGATCGTATTCGGCAAGCGGCTCTGCGGTGTACAGGAACCCATGATCTGCCGTAATGACGATTCGAGACGACATAAACTCTCGCACAATGAGCTTAACCAGCACCGACAACTCATCGATTGTCTCGTCACAGGCATGAAACGCCCTGCGCTCGGTTGCCGCCTTGTCGCCAATGGCATCAATGAGATCGTGATAAATGTAGACGACGCTTGCGTCTCCCACTGCCTCCTTTCGTTCAGCACGGTCCATCTCGCCAACAAAACGGTCATAGCGAACCGCAACCGCACCCTCATAATGGTTGCCAATCACCTTATGGCGAGCCTCGATAGTGTCGACGCGCCCCCCATCAACAAACACGCCAAAGCCCGATCCACCCTCTCCGCATGCTTCATAACGCATCGTTCCATGAGGTAACAAGGCGGCCATACCGCATCTGGTTATCGAAGGAAACACACCTTGCACGGCGCCAAGCTCGCACCGACCCTTTGTCCCGCGCTCAAGACGCTCGGCGAGCTCTGCAGCAACCTCATAGCGCAAAGCATCAGATACGATGACCCAAATACGCTTTCCGCGGCGATTCGCGGGCTCAACGTAGCTCAGATCAAAATCAACCTGACGCGGAATACCTTTCACATATCCCTGCAAGCCCAATGCGTCGCCCGACGCGCTTGTCCAACGGCGAGAGAGCTCCTTAAGAAACCAGCCTTTATACAAAGCTTCCATCGACTCAAAGCAGACGCGGAAGTCTTCATCGAGCTCGTACTCCCCCGCCCTAAAAGCGCCGGCAAACTCTATCACCAGCTCACGGTACCAGGCGTCCATGCGATAGAAATCGCCGGTATAAGAACTCCAAAGAGCCAAAGCCCCCATGCCAGCAAAACCTTCTACATGGTCGCGATAAAAACGTTGCATATGAGCTGCAGCCGAAACGCCACGATAATAGCAGGCAAGCTCCTCATACCAGAGCGATCCACGACGAGAGGCGACAACCGTCAAAACCTCATCAGCTGCATCCACAGACAGACGCACCCGCTCAAACAACATACGCAGAATGGCAGCGTCGATGCAGGGAAAGACGTCTGCTCCAGCAATACAGTCAAGGCCAACGCCCGCAAGCAGCTTTTCGAGTTCCAGCTCACGCTCAACCGCCGTTGTCATGCTCAACAGCAATAGACGATTACCGCCACGAACCCAATAATCAAGGCAAGCGCGGCAGAACGCGGTATGGACAGTCTGGGAAGAGAAACGTCCCGATAGCGCGTCCAGGCATCCGCCCGTCACCGACTGTGAACAGGCGGTGAGCAACACGTGAACCAGCAACTCGGGCACACAAGAAAGCTCGAGCACGTTCCCCTCAAAACCGCACCAATGACGGATGAGCTCACTGAAATAATCATCCATCTCATATTCAGCTAGCAGAGTAACTACCTGGCTAGCATTGCCCTCGTGCAGGAGCGCCAAATAGCCTGACACGATTGCCGCGGGATCGAGCTCACTGGCACCCATGCAGGTAGCTAAAATGCCAAGCTCAAGTTCATCGACGGTCTCAACAGCGACTTCCCTCGATGAATGTAGCAACTTATTGAGCTTTATAACGTTGCGACGCTTGGCAAAAAAGGCTTTATGGGACTCAAGCGCCGCGCGCATCTCATACGAATCAACTGCGCCGATCTCGCGTAGCTGCACAGAAACATAGTCGGCGGCAAACGGGACGCAACGCGCCTCAACATCCGCCAGCCAATCGCCAGACGGCTCCCCCGCGGAGCGACGATATATAAGCACCTTACGACCGTCCAAGTCGCCATTGAGCTTACGCTTGATAGCAAACCGACCACCCTCGCAATCGACAAGAACGCTGACGCCTGGCAGCTCCAAATCTGCAAGCACATCCTCAAATTCACCGGACGGATCATGCCATACAACAATGGCGCCCCCGCAATCGGCGTCCTGACCTGCAAACAAATGCAGCAGCTCGGATGTTATATCTGCAAGCTTCATGGCAAACTCTCAAAACTAGTCATCAAACAAACCGGCGAAAATAGCATCCAAATCCTCTTGAGAGGTAGGCTGCGTCTCGAGTATTTCGGAATCAATACACCTGAGCATGGTGTTCTCTTTTTCGCGCAGGCGAGTATATATTTCCTCGTCAAGCGACCACGGATCGGGCCTTCCAAGGTCGTAATCTTCCGAAAGGTAGTAGTACCTTGTCTGCTGATCTTGCGGCAGGCCCAAACGGTGGATTCGATCGCGGGACTGCAGCAAATGGACCAAATTAAAGCTGTACTCGTAGTACACGGCATCGTGACAAATCGAATGCAGCGAGACAGACTCGGCAAGCGTATGAGGATTGGTAATGAGTACGGGAAACTTGCCAGCCCTAAAGTCATCCAGGTCTGCCGAACGACAGACAAGGTCATCCTGGCCGTTAATCGTACGCGCCTCAATCCCCATATCAGCCAGACCGCGCTGAAGATCGGACATGCTCTTGATGAAAATGCACCAGACGATAACCGAGCGCCCCTGTGCCACCAAGCCGCCAATCAGAGAGCAGCAACGAGCACGTTTGCTCGATGCCCCGGCAGATCGGATCATGCCCACGATCTTATCGGAGTAGTCGACGGCATCGACCTCGCCGGTCTCCTCGTCTTCTTCGATAATCCAACGATAGTCCTCGGGATTAAGCGTTTCGAGCAGGTCGATCGGATCGTTTTCCATCTGCAGCACACGCAGCATCAAGGTCAGCTTGTTGCGTCGGTAACGGTTTTTAATAACGCCGAGCAGTAGATTCGTACGCTCGCCAGACGATACCTTGATAAGCTCGTCGGGCTCAGCCCTCGGGACGCCTAGGTCATCCTTGGTCGTACGGCAATAAAATGGCTGCAACTTGTTGTTCACGAGCTCAATGTCCGAGTCCTCGGCATTTTTGAGCTCGCTTTTCTCAAAACCAAAAAAGTTGTCATACTCCCGCGGATACAGGATGTGCAGCATATTGTAAATATCGATATATCCGTTAGGAATTGGCGTGCCCGTCAGGGCAAACGTATAGGGAGCACTCTTGGAAACCACGAGAGCCGCGTTAGCTTGCTTTCCGCCAACGCGCTTAACGCGATGGATTTCGTCGAACACCAAAAGCGTACGCTCTCCAGCGACCTTACTGAGTTCCTCGGCAACGCCAATAGCCGCCTCGTAATTCACAAGCAGCAAATTGTAACCGCCCACACGAGCGCGAATATACCTCCGACGGTCAGACTTACCAAGCTTTCGGTAAGCATCGTCTTGCGTTGTAAACAAGTTGAGTGGCCACTTATCGCCAAAACAGAGCCTCCACTCCGTCGCCCAGGAATCAAATGCGTTTTTTGGGCACACAACCATAATGCGATCGACCATGCCGCGCTGCGCCAAAAAGGCAAACGCACCAAGAACGGTCGCCGTTTTACCCGACCCCGGCACCGAGAAGTTGCCTGCACGTCCCATCGTTGCCAAGAAAAATGCGTCGCGCATCTGGCGATTCTTAAGTGGGCGCGCCATGGCGGCATCGACGACCTCCGAGAACTCTGCGAGATGGGCATCGTGTTTGTGGTCGCCGCGCTTGATCTCGTTTCCCAAACGCGAACGTTGCTCGGCAAGTTCGCGAATCTGCGTAAAGCCGTCCTGAAGGTCCTCATCCACCGATAGCGCGACACCAAGACGGCTGGCAACCTTCGATAGCTTGCCAACAATCTTTTCAAACTCCGTATAGTTGCCGATCTCTTCGAGCAAAATATGACCCTTAACGACACACCTGACGTATGCCCTGCAGGTCATCTTAAAGCGAGCATTGCGACGCAGAGAGTCAGCATCGAGAGGCTCGGGATCAAGATAGATTTGTCCGCCTCGCTGATATAGACGCATTGCTTAGCCTTCTAGAGTTTTTTGGACGACATCGAGAACTTCCTGGGCTTTCTCAAGAAGGGACTGCAGCCCATCCTGCATATCAACAAGCTGTTCAGGCTCTAACTTGTGCAGTATTTCCACGTCAACATCGTTAACATCCGAGAGCGCATTGCGAACGGCGCGCACCTGTCCGTTTTTGATCTTACGATTGCCGGCCTTAGCGCGCGCTACATTTCTAGACGCCTTCATTCCCTCTTTCAAACGCGTGTCAGAGCCAAACGCATCTCGAAGATATTCCGTAGTGATAACCACGTCTTCGGGCTTTTCCGCAAGCCTTTCCAAAACCTCAACGGCATAATCCAGCTGCTCTTCGCGCAGTTTGTCGTCAGCAATCAGATTATCGATGAACTCACGAACCCCACGCGTCGCGTCGCCGAATGTCTGGCACATTAAATTTACAAACACTGCGTTTTTAATTTCTTCTCGCTTGTCCTTGTTCTTGACCTTCACGAGCCCGTTCGTAAGCGACTCGATAGGGCCTTGCAGCTTAAGGTCCTGAGCAATATGAAATGCCCCGGGAGCTTCACAAAACTCAAGGAAATCTTTCAACATATCAATTTGAGCGAGGCAGTTCTTCATTTTGCTCTGCTTCATATTGGCATGCTTAGCATATTCTTCTGCCGTCATACGCCCTTCGTTGACCCACCTATCGATATCGACCAGACGAGAGATGGCATCATATTCCTGTTTGGTGTCCTCGCCCAGCTGAATCTCGAGCTCAAGGCCCTTAATGGCATTTTCGTCATAGGTATCGGGGAACACACAGCAGCGCAGCATGCGAAGGGTGTTCTCGGCAGCAGACAACTTACGCAAGCAGGTAAAACGACGGTTACCGTCAATGACAACGCCGTTGGTCAAGATGATCGCAGATTGTTGTTGGCCCTTGTTTTTAATATCCAACATGGTCGTCTTAAGATGCTTGGGGTTATCCGCCTCGACCATACCCGCAATGAGGTTATCGAGCTCCGTTTGATCCTGAGGCAGGCCCTCGGGATGCTCTGCCTGATAGCGCGAAATGAAGGTAGCAATTCGTCCATTCTGCACATTGAAATGCAACTTATCGACGCGCACCTCGTAAATTGGACAATCCTGGTTCTGACCGTTAATAAACTTGCGCTCGCTATTGTCGGTTTTGCGAACCCAGCCCTCAGCAATACCCGTGTTGATGAACTTTTCCATTTCCATTGTCTTACTCCACTTCTAGTACAAACTGGTCATGGCTAACAAATACGCGCTCGCTAGCGCTTGAATAAAACAAGTCCGACTTACGAATTATCTGGATGAGCTGTGCACGCGGAACCACTACGCCGTACTCTTCCGAAAGCAAGCCGACAAGATCGTCGATATCGATCGATATCTCGCGCGCCACCACCGCCTGGATAAAATCACGGCCCTTCATGGAATGGCCGCGTGGCGCAAAGAGCTTAATGCCCACAAGGTTTCCGTGGCCCAACAAGTCCTCCTGCGACAAGAGGGCGCTTTCGTAAAATGCATCGGATAGACCATACTCGAGTAAGGGCAAATCGGATGCGCAGCGCCTAAGCCACGGCACGGTAAAGTACGGCGTGTCGTCATCAGCGCCACGCTCGATAGCATCCAAAGCAAAGCTGCGCAAATCGGCATCCCTAATATCAAGCTCATTAAGACCATCGCGCGTAATCCAGCTCGACTCATCGTAGTCAAGCAAGTCGCCCGACCTAATGGCTCGATAGACCATGTTTTTAAAGGACATACAGTTCAACATGGATTGAGGCAGGCTATCGTGCTCGACGATAGCTCCATGCATCAAAGACAGGTAGAAATCTGTCTGGCTTACACCCCTACCTCTGCAGGCGCAGTCAGCGTAAAGCGCGAACCCCGTTTGATAGGCAAACAATTCCAGCTTGAGCGTTTCGTCGGGCGAGCATCCCGCCAGCTCCGCAAACTGGGAAAGCAGATACCAATCCTCATCAAGCTTGGGAAGAGTTGGCTCACTGGCCATGACGCCTTCAGATCCGGTATCAACATGCTCGCCATGGAACGGCTGGGGATGTACGTCTTCAGCCACAGCAGCGCGCGGAGCTGCCGCGGCCGGCCCGCATTCATCGACATCGGCGACGACTTCTCGTGTCTCAATCGCCTCAACATGCGCCTCAGGGACAAAGCTCTCGGCGCTTGCTTCAACGTCTGCAAACCAGTCATTTGCATCGACAACGCACGGTGACGACCGATAGAATAGCGCTCGCTCGTCAAAACCGAGTTCGTTAATGGCTCGGATGGTCTCAAATTTGCTAGCAGCATCCTCGCGAATCAACACGACATCATCGGGCAACAAAAGCTGTCCGACGACATCCGCATACGCGCCCCCAACGTCATGCCACAAAAGAATGGAACCGGACGTTGCCTCAAACGCCATTTGCAGCTGCTCGGAAAGCTCGACTAGGGTGTCATCCAGCATTTGTTCTTCGCATGGCGCGGGGGTCTCATCGACACCCAGGAACCGATAGCCAAAACCATGCACCGTTTTAATCCAAAGGGGATTCTTTACCTCATCTCCCAACTTCTTACGGAGGTTTTTAACATGCGAAGCAAGAGCTCTATTCGATTCAGCGAAGCCAACGCCCATCGAAATCTGAGAGAGTTCCTCATTTGAAATCTTAACGTTTGACCTAGCCGTAAGTGCATTCAAGACACTGTGCTCAATTGGCGTAAGCGCAAGCTCCTCGCCGTCGAGTTGAACAATACGGTTCTCAGAATCAACGACAAGCACACGGTCACCATGCGCAGAACGAAATACACGCCCGCCCTCACCAACGCTCGCCTCAGGCTCAAATCCCGGAGCAAAATCAAGACGATAGCCATAACCGTGAACGCCCTTAAGCCAACGAGCGTTGCGGGCATCTTCTTTCAGTTTCTTGCGAATGTTCTTGATATGGCTATCGAGCACTCGATGCGACTTAGGGTCATCGTGTCCGAATGCCGCAACAAACAGCTCTTGGCGAGAAAATGCATGACCTGGTTTTTGAGCCATACAAAACAAGATGTTGAACTCATTGGGGGTCAAGCATAAGTAGGAACCGTCCATGTACGCATCGCACATGGTTGGATCAAGCAGAAGATTGCTATCGATTCGAATGATCTGATTGTTGTTTACCAATGATCCCATAGCGGCTCTTTCGACTTCTAGCACGCAGACGGCTATTTGATTTTGGCGAGGACGTCCTGGAACTTGGCGTAATTGACCTTAACGCCGTCATCCAAATCAATCTCAATCATTTGGTCTGCAAGGTGATGGACCTTCTCCTCGTAGCTCACGAGCTCGGCAGCTTGGTCGCTTATGCGCTTTTGTTCCTTAGCAAGACGAGCACGATCACGGCTGTCGCTTACCTCCATCTGGTCGGCAATCCACATCAGCCGATTGCGGTAACGTTCTTGCTGAGGATGGATATAACTCGTACGAATCAGCGCCAACAAATCAGGGCGATAGCGATGCATGTAGACCAACGCCCTAAAGCCGCCCTTCTTGCCCGAGTCGAACAGCCAGTAGATGGGACGCTTCTTATAGGTCTGGCAGTGGTCCTTAAAGAAGTCCTTCAAAAAGTAGGTGCGAATCACCTCGCGCGAAGTGCCCTTACCGCCGAGTGCCTCGGCAATAAAGGACAGGTTCTGCTCGAGCGTCTCCTCGCCGTACACGGTGCGCACAAAGTCGATAAAGTAACGCACGATGTCGTCGTCAAAGTACTCGTCATCGGTAATGGGCAGCACGTTGTCGCTATCGGGCATAAAGGTCATGTGATTGGTACCGGGCATCTTGGCCAGATAGTCATCGACCGTGGCGCCCTGATCGGCCAGGACCAGTCCGTCCACGTCCAGCGAATAGCGGCCGAACATGCAACCCACGGCATAGCTAATGAGCGAGGTGATCTCGTCGCGCTTGGTGCGCACGTATTTGTTGCCCTTATAGCTCTCGGGAATCTCGTCGGCGGTGTCAAAGATGCGCGCCACCGAAACGTACTTGTCCTCGACCTCGATGGGCACCTCCCCCTCCATGTTGTAGATCTTGGCAAAGATTCGGTTGAGCTCCTCCTCGTTAGCGCGAAGCTGCTCAAAGCGAGCATTGACCTCGGCCTTGCGAGCCTCGTATTTATCGGAAAGTAAGGTTGCCACAGCAGCGATTCCTCCTATAAGTGCAGGCAGATTGACAGGTAAAGCTAAAAGGCCCAAAAGAGATAAGAAAATGAACGAGAATACATCCCCTGTTCACTCGGAAACTTGAAAAGAAATGAGAAAACCCTTCAACTAGCGGGGTAGTCCCTCGGTCTTTTTACGCCGATAGAGCCGACATAGGCTTAATCTCATTATTCATGCCAGCGCCTTACCCAATAGTCATGCTTCCGACGTTCCAAAAGCATCAACGAATCTTTTTCCATAGGCTGAAGAAGAGCTTGATGCAAATCGTTCAACCAGTTCATACATCTGCTCGCAAAAATGATTATCGAATTTACCCGAACATGATTCAGACTCTTTTCGAAAAACCCAGTATTCCTCAGCAGCTTTTACGGAACGAAATGCGTCACCGAGCGAATAGTCGCCCTTTTGATACAAATTGGCCTGACCTACCGGGCAAGCTAATTTCTCATTCATGTCTTTGAGCAACTTCGATATCCCATCTATAGATGCGCTCTTCCTTCGATTGCGCCTTAGAAAAGGGAGGAAATAAACGAGTTCTTTTCCCTCGTTATCGAGCTCATTTCTATACTTATCGAAAATTCGCCCAAATTTGTAATAGCTCCCGAGAGCCTTATCCAAATTGGAAAAAAGCCGATCAAAATAGCGTGATGAACTTGAAAAAGGCCTCATAATAAAACGGCTGCATTCGTCAAGCTCACAATGCTCAATCTCTTTAATTAACTGATCGCGAGCCTCATGCTTAGGGTTAATAAATGGCGAGCGAGATTCGTTCCGATCAATCTCATCAAAATATTTCTGAACAGCTTCTATGTCTTTTTTCTGCTCACCTACGATAGATTCGACAACACATTCTTGCAAACCTCCTATTTCCGAATAAATACGCTCACATAATTTCAAGTAAGCCGATTCGCGGTCGCGAATCTTGGATTCATATTCAATCAAACCAACCGCAAAGGAAGGGCATGCTGCACCGAAAAAAGCCAACAATACGTTATTAGCCTGTTCAGCCGTTAAAAACACAGCAGGAAATGCACTCAGATATAGAGCAAAAGACAGAATGGCAGCTGACAATGAAAGCCACAGAATGTATCTAGAAGTTCTCATAAAAACGATCACTACACCAGGGGATGATGCTTGAAATCCCATGAGGTTTCAAACGAGTCCCAGTCAAGTTGCGATTCATCAATTAGTTCACAAACAATATCATCGATATGCTTTTGAACCGTCGGTTCAAAATTCAAAAGTGCCATTGCGAGAATATCCCCCGCCTGATAATTGAGGGTCGGAGACAAAAAAGAAAGCATTTCCTCCGCAACAGTGCTATTAGTGAAACCGGCTATCGTTTCTTCACTCAATAAATTGCGAGGAAACATACTGTAGCCAGCCGCATCGAACATAAAACCTTCTTGCTTTTGTCGAAAGGCGGGCTTTCCGCTTGAAACGGAAGACCAGGTCACACTGGATTTAAATGCATAGTCACCATTAAAACCATGGGCGTTTGGGGCTGAACGAAGTTCTAGTCCATCTTTTTCCCAGTTAATAACGTACTCGTTATTACCTCGCCATTTTCTAAAATAGCCACCTTTGTTGTATGCAAACCATTTTGCGTCAACCCATTCAAATCCACTGGAAAGGGGGAGATCACACTTACTATGCGTCACTTCCCACCATAACCGTAAATAGGCATCGTTGTTGCATGTATGAATTCCATCTCTAGCAATGACCTCGTCCCCGAGAACATGCCCATTCTCAAATGCATCAAGTAATGCATCACTGGCCCAGTAGGCGATGGGAGTACCGGGGATCTGTTTGAAGGTCTCGGCATTGCGACGGTAGAACCAGCCGCAGTCGGGGTTCGCGATTGCTTCAAGGGTCTTCGGGGCCTGGACGGCAGCACCGACGAAGTCCGAAAGGCGCACATAACCGCCCTTGTAGCCCTTAATGAATGAGTTGTGAAACGTATAGGTGCAGATAGGCACGGTCGCGCCAGCAAAGCCCGAGTACTCGAGCTGGATGAGAGAGGTCAGCGTTCTGTTATCGATAATCTCGTTGCGGAGCTTCTCGTAACTTCCGATGAACATCCAAACGAACGGCGACATAACACCACACTCACCGTGGTCTATGGCAAGCTTGAACATGCGAACGACAAAGCTGGAGAACAGGTCGCTCTTCACGTCGGGGTAGTTTTTCTTGATCCACTTGGACATGAACGGGCCAAAGCTCGAGCTGCCCATGTACGGTGGATTAGCCACTACGCAGTCATGGCGACGCGCAAGAACCTCACAGGTTTTAAGGGCGCATTCCAGCTTATTCTTAGAGCTTCCGTCGAACAGTCCGTCTGCACCGGTAAGTTCAATCGCCTCGCGTAGTGCGGCAAGGTCGCCCTCGCTCGGGGCGAGCAGCGAACCCACCTCGTCCAGATGCACCAGGGCATCGACCAGATCTTTCTTCTTGGCAAGAGCAGCGCCCTGGGGAATGTCGTCCTCCTCCAGCACAACCGGCTCGAGCACGGCAATATCCGCCTGAACCCCACGGCTAAAGAAACGCCTATCCATCTCACGAGCACTCATGGCCAACGCCAGCCCGGCAATCTGGGCGGCGCGAGGGTCAATTTCCATACCATGAAGGTTCTTGGACAGAATGAGTCCGGGGATATCACGCCTGCGGTATTCGCGCTCTAAATACATCTTTACCAAGAGCTCAAAAGCGTAAACGAGAATATGGCCCGATCCGCAAGCCGGATCACACAGCGAAATATCCTCGGGGCACTCGATTTTAATGAAGTCCTCGTGCTCCGTATCGGGCTCGATGTAGTACTTCATTTCGTCCCGCAGGGGACTTCCCGGGTTGTTCAGCATCCACAAGCGCCCCAAGGAATTCTCCACCATGTAGCGCACGATCCAGTTGGGCGTAAACAGCTGTGTTGCCGGACCGATGGTGTCCGGTGTCTCCTTGGCCTTAGATTTGAAGAATGCGTCTTTGACCTCGGAATTGTAGAACTGATACATCCAGCCCAAGGACTCGACGTTTTCCCACGTGTTTCGCTTAACCCGTTCGACTAGGGTGCACAGTACACCTTCTTCGCCGCGGTCCAAAAGCCTTGTCGGAAGCAGCAACGCATCCGCCGTGCCCACGCGGCCAAAGATGGCGGGCAGGCACTCGGCGAGTTCGTTCATCTGAGCTACCAAAATAAGGCGGAACAGCGCCTCGTCATCTGCTGCAGCGACAAGGTCAAATACGCGATCGCGCTCCAAGCCCAGCAGATCAAGCTCCGTCGGCATACGCAAGCAGTCTGGCGAAAAACTATCGTACTCCGAGGTTTCGCAATATGAACTTAGCATGCGCACACCACAGGGCAGATAGCCTTGCACTTCCATATAGCGTATTGCAGCGAAGCGATTGAACCAGGTATAGGCCATTTCCTCGCAAAAGCGCGCATAGCCGTCATGCTCTATGCGGCGATATAGCTCCGAACGTTGCGAACGCTCGAGCGCAGAGAGCACCGTGCCTTTAACGATGGTTGCATCGCGATTGAATTCTTCACGCCCCGCATCGTCGAGCCCGTAGGCATAGCAACGCTGACGTACCTCATCAATTAAGCGGATGCGTGCCCAAGGGCAAAACTTTTCGAGCTCTTTCGTATCCATGTTTCTCCCTTAGCCCAAACGGATGGCGTCATTACCCTCAAGGCTTCGCAGTAGCTCTTTGCGCGCGGCATCCAAATAGTCATCGATCTGCTGTTGCGAGCTCAGCTCCAGCGGCCTAAAGACCATGCTGCGGCTCACCGATTTAACACGTCGCCTAGGTGCCGGCACAGATTGGGGCTCATTCGGCAGGCCAGACGCAGTGACCCCCGAATGATCGGTCGTTACCGTCACGCTCGTATTTGCCGGTTTGGGACGATTCGCCTCTTCATAGGCTTCATCGATCATTCTGTACAGTGCCGTCTGAGCGCGATCGAGCTTGGCCGGCACCGCATCCAGGGTGGTCAGCGTTGTCGCATTATGCACCTCATCTTTTCGAACGCTGTGGGTCTCCCCGATACGCGCCAGAGCGACGCCCTTATTTTGGGCGTACGCTTCGATATCCCCATAGCGCTCCTCGACAGAATTGAGCATGGCGATGCGCTTTTGGTCCAAAAGCTCCTTGTAGGCAGCTCTCACCTTTAGGTTTGCCTCGGATAGCTTTTGGAACTGCAGGCTCAGACTTGGTTTCTTAACTGCTTCCCTGATGACAGAAAGTGCATTCAGCGTTTCCGAGGAGCCCTCAAAGTAATCGCGCTCGCTCTCCATTCGCTTGAATATCTCGCAGGCACTGTCGAATACAGCTACCTTGCTACCGAAAAACTCGTCAATATCTTCGAGATCTTCAGCCGTATCTCCCAGCTCCTCCTCTTTTCCGGCGATCGCCATAATTAGATCGACGGCATCGCGGCCGCCCTGCAATAAGCCTTCGATAAGGTTCTTTGCATCCACGACCTCCTTATAGCCCGGGTAACCTGGGTTACGCTGGTACTCGACCGAAAGAAGGCTCGCCAAGCTATCGCGGCGCTTTTCAAGCTCCCCGCGACATGCCTCGGCAAGGCTGTCCTCTTCGAGCGACAGAGTATGATTGCCGCTCAACTCTTCTACAGCCTGTCGCGCCTTAGATATGGCAGACCGAGAAAGCTGCTGGCGCGCCTCAACAACAGCCTGTCGTGCCTTAGCAGCCTTTCGCAGATAATCGATGATCTTGGAATCCCTAAGATCAATCGCTTGTCCCGCGCAGAGCAGGCGAGCACGCTTTTGCGCTAGCAGCGTTGCAACCACGGCGGCAATGTCAATTTCCGCCCAACCATAAGGCTTCGCATGGTACGTCTCGAGCAGCTCACCCATTGTTACCTGCATATGTTGGGCAGCGCGAGCTTCCAGCAGGCGCATAACCGCTTCGATGGCCCCGGCGTTAGGCTCTTGCCCATTCATTGCCGGAGTGTAAGCGGTTAGAATTTGCTTGATCTGCACATCACTGTCGTAGTTTTTATCAATAAGCGACAACTTGTTGTACGTAACGGAAACAAGCTGGCGTACGCAGTCCTCGATCATATTCTTGGCAGACGCCGATTTGACTGGCGAATACTCACTGCCGTAGACATAAAACGTTCCATGCAGCACCGCCTGGCGCATAAGGTCCTCGGCACGCTTATCCAGAGCAACGCGCTCTTCCTGCTTGCCACGCAAGATCGAAGCCACCACTTCACTGCGATTGTCTGCCTGACGGCTATTGAGGTATTGCTCAATACATGCCGACTGGTACAGACAGTCGTAATAATCCTGCTGGGAATCGAGCACCACAATGGCCTCTCCCTTGCTAGAGCTAAGGAGCAGGTCCTCGCGCGAAGGGATCGGGGTGCCATCCACACCAGAAATAACGCGCAGCGCCAGCCCCGACGCGCTGTTAAAACGGGTGTCGTCCAGATATTCCTCAACGTCAAAAACGTTTTTGCCGACCGTTACCTTAGCGTTTTCGAAGACCTGCCTAAACATGATCTGGGCGGCCTTGGACGTAATCTTCGCAGCGTCCGGCTGTACGCGCGAAATCTGCTGGGCGATCTCTTGCTCTTCGTCGGTCAGGTACTTATACGTTTCGCCATTGCGAGCCACATAGTTTTGGCGTACCAAACGCTCCAAGGACTGTGCAATTTGCTCGCGAACAACAATGCGGTCGGTGCGGACATCGTCAGTCATAAGGGTGATTAAGTTTTCAACGTTTGCCGGCATGTCCTTATCGACATACAGGATCAAGAAGAGCAGCTTGAGTACCGGAATGTCGCATTCCTCGAGACCCTGCCCCTTTTGGGCGGCATCCGCCGCTCGAAGAACTACACGACGATGATAGTCCTCAAGCGACGTCGAGATCGTATTGTAGAAACGCCAAAGAGGAACCAGCGCGTTCTGGTCCTTGTCCTCTATGCATCGAGCGGAGTCTTGAAAGCCGCTCAGCATGGAACGCTCGGCACTTGAGCTGTTTTTTCCGGACGCGCCGTGATTGCGCAGCTCGTCCATGATTTTTTGAATGAGCTTAAACTGGTAATCAGCAAACGGATACGTGCTGGCGAAGTCGTCGGCACCCTCGTAGCCAATTAGATCGGCCGCCGCGTCCTTAAAGCTATACAAGTTGTTGAGGACCGCCGAGCGCTCCTGATACTCAGCTTTCAGCAAGTCATTCGCATCCTTATTTTTCGCCAAAATGCGGCGACGAATAACTTCATCGGCACACGAGCTGCTCAGCGACAAACGCGTATTAAAGCGGTCCTGAATCTTGGAGAAGTCACTGCCCTTAACCTTGGTAATTTGATCAATCGCCTGCTGTCCGGTGACCATAACCCATACACGGCCGCCACATTTGGTGCCTAGCGCCTCGACAATGCTCTGCAAGTTCAGCATTAACTCGGTATCGCTCGCGATAAACTGGCTCATCTCGTCGGCCATAAAGATCATGCGATATGAGCCGCCGCATTCTTGCTCGCGACGCTTTGTGTATTTAGCAATATCGTCGGTCAGCTGGTCGATTGAAAAATCATTGCTTTCCGATTTTTCATACCAGCGCTCCGCCTCGTCCTTGCTCATGACGCCTGTGCGACTGAGTGCCTCGATAACGTTGTCGGAGTTAAAGTCGTAGTCCTCGCGGCCATCGACCCAGGGGCTATCATTAATCTCTTCGAATGCGGCGCGGAATTCCTGAGTTTTACCGGCGTCGTCAATACGACGCTCCAAGCGAGCGAGCTTAAAATCTGCACCGTAGAACCCACGGCTCTCGTAATACATCTTGGCAAAAATGCGAGCAACCGCACTGCCGTCTTTATTGAGCGGACTCTTGACGCCCATGTTAAAGAGGATAGCGTCGGTCGTCACGCCTGCCGCGCGTTTCGCCTTGGCGGCAAGTTCGTCATCTTCAAAACGCGGGGCAATATACTCAATCGCAGTTTTGCCCTCCGCCTCGCGGTTCGTGAACAGGTAGCTGAGCATCTTGAGAAAGTGAGATTTACCCGAGCCAAACGAACCGCTAATCCACACGCCGATTTTATCCGTCGTATCATCGAGAGCCCGGTCATACGCATCGAAAAGCGTCTTGAAATGGCGGCGAAGCTCGTCGGTCACAACGTATTCGTTCAGCTCTTGCCTGACACTGCCGTCATCCTCCTGATCGACCTTAATAACACCGTTAATGTTTCGGTCGATGTCGTGCTCAAACATATCTTTGATCTTCATGGGAATGCCTTTCGATGACCGGAAACGTTTTTAGAGTTGGTTAAACGCGCGATAGTAGTTGCCGTCGGCAATCGTGCCAAACAGCTTTAACTGCTGCCCGTCATAGGTGCCGGGATAAAACAAAACGACGGGGATATCGGAAAATACCGGCTGAATAGACTCGAGAATGATGTGGGCACGCATGAACGGGTAAATCTTGCCAACGCCCGTGATAATCAGGACGTCGCGCCCGCGCTTCGGCTCGCCGTATCTCTCGATAAAGCTGCCGTGAATGAACTCGAGGTACTTCTCGGGCCCCATTCGGCTCTGCATGCGTTGCAAGAAGAGATCGCTGCCTCGTTTTTCCTCGAGGGCGCTCATCTTTTCTAAGATGCCGCGTTTTTCGCAAATGCTGATAAATACGCTCCACAGATCAAACGAAACAATGTTAGGGGTGTCGATTTTTGCCTGGCGCTCTCGTTCGTTATCATCCACTAGCTGCTGAGTCAGAGCGCGTACCTGGTCCTCTTGCCTAGCTGCATATGGATAGATATAGAGTGGAACCTCGCCACCCAAGCCACGACAATTCAAAAACTCGGGGTCGTGGAATTTGGAACGAATGAGCTCAAAGCTCATGTCGATTGAAGGTAACTCGGTTGCTGTCATCTCGCACCTCTATTCCGTTATGCCAAAGGCAGGCAGAACCGCCGCATCGTCGTTGGCCCGAACACAACGCTCGAACTCAAAATCGAGCAATGGCGGACGAAGGGCTTCGGTTTTGCGGCTATACAATCCGGCGCCCTCTATACAGTTGACGAGAACTTGGCGCACTTTATTGCACGTGGCATCCGACCACGTTGCAACGCGATCGTCCTGCGCGCGAAGCCCTTCGATAAACGTAACGATCTCCGATTTTCGAAGCGAGAGATCAAAAAGACTGAACTTAGGGGCAATCACGCACGTCATAAAGTCCCAGACAACTCGGTTGTCGCACATCATTGCATACAGGTTGACCTGCGCAAGCTGTTCGAGCGAGCCATGCGCAGCAAGATTAATCAGGCTCGCGCGCACGTCTTCGTCTTCGCTAAGAGCCAACAACCGGCGGCAGCAAGCACGGGTGATAGACTTTTGCTCACGCTCAGTAGGATATTGGAATAGATTTTGGGCGGTAACCTTTTCAATAATCTCTTTCGTATCAGAAAGGTTCTCGTCCGCCATGAGGCGCGCAACGACACGCGTCTCATTAACAAGCCACTGCTCGCGTGTCATAGAACCACGATAGGTGGTGGGCATGCTCATGTCGTTCAGCCTCTCGACGAATCAAATAGGTACATTTGATTCATACGACAAAACGCTTCACATCCATTGAGCAACATTTTGTTGCACAACATTTTAGCTGCGAAAACTCCCTGAACGGTAAAAATATTCTGTGAACGGCAAAAAGAGGATCTGGTTTATTTCGGTTCCCGAACGGCATAAGCCGTAGGCAAACAATATGCTCCAAGAGGACTTGATGTCACCCCGTGAAGCTGGGGGCGGCAGCGAATACGAGCCCCGAGCCAAGCCCCTCCCCCATGTAACCATCCTGTAAATCATAGCAGCGCACTCGAGTTTTACCGTGATGCGGTCGCACCTGGCGCTCCACTGTGCTAAAGTATCCCGAACGTTCAAACCACTACGAGGGGGAACATGAAGATGGCACGTGTGCACAACTTCTCAGCTGGCCCGGCCGCGCTGCCTACAAGCGTGCTCGCCGAGATCGCCGACGAGATGATGGATTACCGCGGTTGCGGCATGTCCGTGCTCGAGATGAGCCATCGATCTAGCATGTACCAGCAGATTATCGACGACGCCGAGGCAACCCTGCGCCGCCTGCTGAGCATTCCCGACAACTACCGCGTCCTGTTTTTGCAGGGCGGCGCCACGCT
>JAIIUG010000019.1:0-28416 GCA_022739635.1 Collinsella sp.
GCGCCCCCGGGGCCCGGATGGGGCCTCGGGGGCGTTCGGCTAACTGCGGGAAAGGCCTATCCGCTCAATGTGTTCGGCTGAGATCGGAAATCAACCCCGTTGATTTCCAATAGCTTCCCCCACTTCAACCATCAAAGTGCCCTGGCAAAAAGCAGCGCGAGCCCTTATTTGACAGCGGTCAGCGCCGCATTGCGCTTTTTCCAGATATTGCGCGCATCATGGACAAGGCCAACCGTAACATCTGCCGGCTCATCGGCACTCATGGAATTCGAGACCGCCTCAAGCGCGGCGGAGAACTGTCGCTCGATCTCTTGAACATGGGGTTGCGACATGTTGGAACTAAAGGAGATGTCATCCTTAAGCGCTTTGAGTTCGGCTTTGACCTGAGCGTCCTGCGCCACGGCGAGGAGCTGTCCCACATACGATCCGAACTGCGCCGTTTGAACCGTCTTTGCGGCCACGGCAGCAACCTTTTGGTCAACCTGGCGGCCATTGAAGCCTAGACCCATCTGCACAAGGACAAGCACAGCAAGAAGGACAACGTTTACGACGACTGGAATCGTGCTGCCGCCCCACCCATATGCCGCAAACACAAAGTACGTGTTGGCCAGAAGGGCAACGACAAAGTAGGCACAGCTGGATGCGACCGGCAAATAATGGATTTCGGTCGTGCTTTTGACCGTGGACTGCTTATCGGACATGGCAGCCGAAATCGAAGCCGCCGCAAAAGCCAAAACCCCAAAGCCAAGCGACATAGCAAAGACGATAGGGTTCATCAGCGCGTTTTTGCAGACAAACATGATTACAAGCCACGCCACCAAGACGATTGCCTCGCCCAAAATGACACGTTTAACAGAACCGTTCATCTTTGTTTCTCCTTATTGGATCTTAGTTCCACAATCGGGGCAGAATTTGGTCCCTTCGGGCAACTCGGCTCCGCAGCTCGGGCACCTTGGCGAGATCAACCGGTTCCCGCATTCCAGGCAGAACTTGGCACCGACCGGGTTAAGATGCCCACACGCCAAACATGCAACACCCTGCTCGAGCTTTTGTCCGCATTCCAGGCAGAACTTAGCACCCATCGGATTAACGTTTCCGCAACTGGGACACACGGGACCGTTTTGCATACCTGCGGACGCGGAAGCCGTTCCAACCATGGGAGCAACAGCGCCCATGGTCTGGTTGGCCAAGTTGGAGAAGCCAGCTCCAAATGCACCGCCCATGCCAACGCCCATGCCGAGTCCCATGCCGGCTCCCATGAGGCCCGATGCGGCACTCCCCTCATTGCCCGCAGCACTCTCCATTACGTCCATGCCGCGCTCCTGCTGATAGTTGTAGCCTTCGCGCGCACGCTTCCTGGCAAGTGCCTCGGACTCGATGTCCATCTGGGCAGCGTTACCCTGCGCCTCGAGAATGCTCCGCTTACGCTGGATCTTCATCTCGTTGATGGCAGCAAGATCCTCTTCGAAGGGCTTGATGCTGTTGAACGAGAAGTTATCGAGCGTGAGACCAAACTCATCGAAATAGTTAACGAGCTTGCCCTGCATCTGAGACGAGAAGTCGCTCAGATGCGTCGCAATTTTAAGAACGGAAACCTCCTGGTCAACAATCGCCTTGGCAAGCAGGTCAGGAACATACTCAAGGATTTTTGCCCGCATAAAGGAAGTAAGTTCTTCTCGCGTATAGCGATCTCGCGTGCCCACGACCTTAACGAGGAACTTCCTCACCTGAATGGGAACCAGGCTCGAGTCATTCTGCTCGATATGCGCGCCAAACAAACCGAAGGCGCGAACATGAACGTTGACGTCTTCCTCAGGGTCTTGGACGATGATGGGCTCGGTCGTGCCCCAGCGCAGCTCGTTCATGTAGTTAGTATTGATAAAGTACACAACGGAATGAAACGCCGAGCTACCGCCGGTAAGCGAATGGGCGGCATTGCGGAACGGGGCGAATCGGCTGTCTCCCGTGTCGAGCTTGATCTTGCACGGACCGACAAACACGCTTACCTGAGAATCGCCGGCACCCGTAGCGTCAGTAGAACTGCCCGCCCCCATATTGTTGGTAAAAACGGCAATCTGCGATTGCGCAACCTGAAGATAGGACCCGTTGGGAAAATCCTCGTAGGGATAGCGGAATGAGACAAGCGAGGCATCTTCGTCGTTGCCAGGCTCCCATTTGATATTGTCGACAGAAAAGGCACCGAGAATTCCGCTGTGCTTTTCTTCCTTTTCGTTATCGCTATGGAACAGTGACATGCTGATTCCTTTCGTTAATCCCAAACCACGCGTTCCGCGTGTCTAATAAATTGTGAACTGCCGAGTCGACAGGCGCATCGAAAGCCTGTGCGCCTCAATCTGTCCCCAACTTAGCTTGGCTAATTATAGCCCTCAAGTCATCTCATTTAGCCACCCCCGATGAGCGGCAATAATGTCGCACCTTTGGTCAACTGACGAAGAACCGGGAGGGTTCGAACCCCAGATGCCCTTTTGGGGCATACCCGCTGAGCGGGCGAGCGCGTTCGGCCTCTCGGTCAGCTCTTCGTAACGTCCGTTTTAGCCGCAACTAAACTCGTCGGATGGAACAAGGGGAAAGGCATAAGAGCTGCGCGCGCTGTAATGCCAAAACGGCTCGGTTAAAGTTACCAGCTCTCGTGATAGGCCATAATCGACCGACATGGGTACCCTTCGGAGCCGCATTCCGCAGACGCTACGACCTTTCCGTCTTTATAAAACTCGACGTACCAAACGTAAGTTGCCGCCCCCTCCCAATAGTTTGGCTTATCAGCGACCTTGAACGTAATAGAGGCGTCATCTGGCACAATCAACTCGCGCTTGGCGTTTGCAATGAACGCATCCATGTCGGCGATCACGCCATCGCCGCGCGCAGCGGCCTCCCCATCGTCGCTGCTATCGGATGCCGCTTCAGATGGTGCTTGAGATGCGCCAGATCGATCGTCCGCAGTGCCAGAGCCGTCCTTCAAAGAGCCCTCCGAAGGCTCCACCCCTTTGAATGCCTTCCACATATCGCTGCTTGCGGACGGCATTTCAATGTCGGCCTCCGGATACTTCCCGGCGAGCTCGTCAAGAATTCTGCACGCTTCCTCACGCCCCTGAACCATCGCCTCCTGCGGTTTGCCACCATCCTCAACGGTCCTCACCAAGTAGGCGCCATTCTGCCTATCGAATTCCTTATTTTGAATTTGCACCGCGTCTACGACCTCAGGACCCTTTGCAGTAAGCGAAATATAGAAATCTGCCTGGTTACAATCCTGACTACAAGTAAATTTAACGATGCCGTCCTTACAGACAGTAATGACTTTGCTCTCACCCTGAGCAATAAAACCGTCATACTGATTCGTCATATTGCTGGAGCCTTCTACCATCTCTGACGAAGGCATAACCGAAACGGCCTCTCCATCAACAAAGCAGTAGGCACCCACAATCGCCGAAATATCGTTCTGCGCATCGACAAACCCAACAAGCAGCTCGTCAATTCCGTCGCCGTTCAAATCATCGAAAGCATAGTAGTAGCTTAAAAAGCCGGGGGCAGTCTGGTTGTTATAAACGAATATCTGCCCCAGTCCAGAATCACCACCGCGTCCCTGGGCCCAGTCGTCGTAGCTGGCAGCACCAGCCCCCTTCTGCTCGCAATAGCTCGCAAAGTCCTCGTAACGCGCAACCACGCCCTCGTAAGCCTTGCGTGCTTTCTTGTTTGTTGCCGCGACCTTCTTTTTAGACGACTTCTTCTCGACTGCAGCCGGCTGCTCCTGCTGCTGCGCTTGAGGCAGCACAAAGGCTTCGTAAGCTTTGACCAGGGCGTAAGCGACACCAGCGGTAAAGATGATTGCTGCAAGAATGGTGACAAACGTAGGCACAGCAAAACGGCCGATCTGCCGACGCTGCATCATAAAGGCCGCAAAGGACATATGATCAGAGGGCACCGGAGAAGGGCCCTCTGCGCGAGATACAGCAGGATCGCTTGTCGCTTTTCTATCAGCAGACGCCTTTGGTGTACCTGAAGGAAGCGGCTGCTGAGCATTCGCCGGCGCATCATCCACATCCAACGGTTTTCCGCATGCAGAACAGAATCGCGCCCCGTCTTTGATCTTTGCCCCGCAGCTTGCACAGTACATAAATCCCCCTAGAACTTCAGCATATCGAAACGATAGCCCACAGCCTGCAAACAGAAAAGGCCCAGGAGCAATTTGCTCGACTGTAAGCCTTTTCTTTCACCTTTCAAATTCGCCTGACCCCACGCGGAAGGCATGCGACGGGCTACCTGCTAGGCGCGAGCCATGTGCAGCTTGATTGCCTTGAAGATGATGTTGGCAACCGAGGCGATAGGCCAGAGCGCCACGATCGTCATCGGAACCGATTCGGGAATAACAGGAACCGCCCCGTGAATCACGCTGCCCAACCAGTAAAAAAGCATCAGAACCACGACAGGAAGGCCCACGAGAACCACAAGCTCGATTAGCATAATCGTGATACCGATAATGCCGCTACCATAGACAAGGGGAAGCCTTACACCGCTGCGGTACAGCGAGATAATCACCTTCCAGGGACCAATCAGAAGCAGCGCCAGCGGAATCATATTGTTAAGTCCCAGCGAGCCACCTCCCAGCACGTAATTGAAAAAGAGCACATAGAGCAATGAAATCACCGCTGCTCGCCCAAGCGACCCGATGGACTCGTGAAGCGAATCCTGCAGGCAAGCAGCGGCCTCTGCATCCTCCGCCGCTTGAAACTGAGCCTCGACAGACTGGCTCTCAATCGGCTGGGCCTCGACGTAAATCGCATCCCCCACCGCGCTGGCCGCAGCCGCGACCGTAGGCGTTCCGCACACGCCGCAGAACTTGGCGCCGTCGTTAATCTCTGCTCCACACTGTTTGCAATGCATAATCGGGTCCTTTCTCGTTACCCCTTTTCTTGACGATCACAAGATACGATTTGTCATTTATCCGATATAGAGATTTTGACCGGGTAATTTTCCTAAACGTGCTACGCTATTAAACCTGCAGCTAGAGACAGGGGTAACAATGTTTGAGTTCTCCCAAACACGCACCGTTGAAGGTTCGATTCCGTTTAAGAAAGTCAACCTCATTGAGAACGAACCCAATAGGCCCGTTGGCGAGGCCCAGCTTGTCTTTGAACTCTACATGCCCACCGAGCTGGCCGGCAACAAAAGCAACGAAGGGCCCGCACACAGCGAGCGCCATGCCGATCTGATCAGGCTGGCATCATGCATCGAACCCACCGCCGTTAAAGAGCAGCCCTTCCGCGCAAGCCTCTTTAACGTACTTGATTACGCCGAACAGACCGGGCCGCTTTTTGGCAAGCACGCAATAGAATCCGTACGCGATTGGGCCAATGCCGCGATGGCAGCACTTATTGCCATGCGCATCCAGGAATACCTCAACGGGAGCTGCACCATCGCAAAGGTCTCCGCATTGGAAAGAATCGAGAAATCAGTGGTGACCTGCGCGGCAAACGGGTCATCCTTCAAGATCTACACCACTATCCTGAGGGCGGGCGGTGATTATACCGACTCATTCAAAAGCCTGCCCATCGTGCGCAAAATCGAATCCGATGCGGGATATTTCTACGCCTTTATGTTTATGATCGACGAGGAAGAATCCCTCGTTGCACTCAACGTGCTCTCTTTTGAACACGAGCTCACCGCCAATGACTTCAGTGTTTTGCAGGCGATGTTCTACATGGACGAAGACTCCAGCTCGGAGATTTCAGCGCGACTCAAGGTCAGCAATAGCGAGGAGAGCTTCTATGTAATCGACCCTCAAGCAGATATCCAGGAGCGCCGCGAAGAACTTGAAAATGATGACCGCGATGCACTCACCGCTTTGGTGCAGGCGCTCGTGATCTCGCATCTCTCGGGCGCGCACGTGGATGTGTTCCAGGGTAACGAGTCCACAGGGTTCCTCTCCTTTGACAGCTATCTCTCGTGGCTCTGGTTTGATTTTTCACGCAAGCTGAGCACCGTCAAAATTGGTTATTGCGAGCAGTGCGGACGCGCCTATTCACTTGCCGGGCATCGTGGCGTCAAACGGCACTACTGCAGCGATCGATGCAAGACCGATGCCAAAAATGAGCGCACGCGCAAGGAGACGGCAAAGATACGCGAGCTGTTTGGAACGGGCACCAGTGTACGCGACATCGCCAACGAGATAGAACGTCCCGCGGCCTACGTGCGCTCGCAGCTCAATAAATGGACCAAGCTCAAGCACGATCTGGATGAAGACATTGAGTCAAACGGCTTTGATAGCTCCGCGCTACTCAAACGCTGCACCGCTGAGAAGCTCGACCTCAACAACCTCCTCAACGCCAAGCGCAAAAAGCAAATTCAGGACTATGCCAAGCTCAAGCGCCTCGTTAAGTAGAAACGCTGTCATTTCCTTGCCATCCGATTGACGAGTGGAAAGTTGCTCATATACGTGTTAGTAATATATATGTTAGTAATACGTATATGAGCGAGGCACATCATGTTTGTTGGACGTCGGGAAGAGCTTGAATCCCTGGAAACCGCCTATCAAAAGAGTTCTTTTCAGTTTGCTGTAGTCTATGGAAGGCGTCGCGTAGGTAAAACCAGCCTGCTTCACGCCTTTACACAGGGCAAACCCCATGTGATCTTCTTTACTGGGCAGCAAACCGTTGCAAGCGAAAATCTCGCGCTGCTCAGCCGCGAGATACTTGGCGATAGCGCCGCAGGAGCAGCGTTCCCCTCTATCCAGGTTGCACTCGAATCCGTCTTCGAACACGCCAAGACAGAGCGAATCGTTCTGATTATTGACGAGTATCCCTACCTCGCCGAGAGCGATCCGGGCATCTCTTCGTGCCTGCAAACGCTTATCGATCGACATAAAGACACGAGCAAGCTGTTCCTCGTACTCTGCGGGTCGTCCATGAGCTTTATGGAACACCAGGTACTAGGACACCAAAGCCCTCTTTATGGACGCCGCACCATGCAGCTGCGCATTGACCCCTTCACCATCTTCGACGCGGCGCTCATGCTTCCCGATGCACCCATCGAAAGGGTCATCGAGCTGTATTCCGTTGTTGGCGGGATGCCGCTCTATCTATCACAGCTCGATGGCACGCGTTCCACTCAATGGAACTTTGAGCATGCGCTGTTGCGTCAAGATGCGTTTTTGTATGCCGAACCCCAGAACTATCTGCTGCAAGAGGTCCGCAGCCCGGCTATCTACAATGCCGTCATAACCGCCATTGCCAACGGCTATGTACGCTCCAAAGAGATTGCCGATGTTACCCACCTCGCAACGCCACAGGTCGCGCGACTGCTCGACGCATTGATCGAGCTGCGAATCGTTGAGCGCGTCACGCCTGTTGTAAAGGCAACAAAACGCCAGGTAGTCTATCGGATCTGCGATAACCTGTTTAGGTTTTGGTATCGTTTTGTTCCACAGTACGCAGGAACAATTGAGGAGGGGCTCGGAGCCGCTGTGGCCGCGCGTATCGCCAAGCATGATTTGTCCACCTTTGTAGGTCCTGCATTTGAAGAAGTGTGCCGCCAGTGGTTGATGCGGCAGGTTGTTGAGAGCGAGCTGGATGTGCTGCCCAAGGCAATCGGCTCTTGGTGGGGCACGAACCCGAACACGCGCCGGCAAGAAGAGATTGACGTTGTGTTAGAGGGCGCCGATGGGGAGCTCATCGTTGGCGAGTGCAAATGGAGAAACGAGCCCGCTGACGTCGATGTGTTTGAGACGCTCATGCGTCGCGGAACATTGTTGGGCAGGCCGATCCAACGATATTACCTGTTTAGCAAGGGTGGATTTACGGAGGCATGTCGAGAGCAAGCCGCCCAAGTGAACGACACAAGGCTTATTGACCTTGAGCAGCTGCTCTAAGAAAAAGGGGCCTGGACGCAATTTCCAGGCCCCTTTTTCAACTTTTATTCAATCCCCAACTTTTTTAGTGTGCTATTGGTGCGGTCGGACATTTGGCTGCAACCAACAACGGGCACATCTGAAAATGACCCCTGACTTGAGCTTGAGAAGTCAACAAAATAATACGTGCAGTATTGATGATTGAAATCTGTGTAGGAATTTAACGCGTTGAAATCCTTCTCGGATATCTCCTTGCCGTTAGATGCGTAATAGTCTCCAAGATTACCGCCAGAAACAGAGACGGACCAAGCTTCGCGATTTAACACCAACGAAAGCGAATCATCCTTTTTGCCGAATAAAGACCAGTTATCGCCATAGGTTATCTGTTTACCTGAGAGCTTTGCTTTGAGCGCATCGCACATTTCGTACGTACGCTTGCCAAGTAAGACGTTTTGCTCATCATCCTTAACAAGAGGCAGATACATCGATCCTCCGTTAGAGTTGTCGAGCCATTTTTGGCTATATATCCTTTTGATACCGCCGTCTTCCGCCGACCAAACCTCTACGGTGTAGGACTTCTGAAGCTCTTCAATATTTCCGTCCCAGGCGCTTTTCATATCGTCCGCGCTCATATCGTTAACAACCGTCACGAGCTCAGAAACGCCGTCGTTGTCGAAATCAACCAAATCAGCCAAGCAAAAACCTCTAAGGGCTGACATATAGTCCTCAATCTCAACCATTTGAGGTTCACCATAACGCGCAAGATATTCCTGGCATTTTTGCTTATAGGCAGCGGATGCAGCAGCATTGTCCGCAGCGGCGTTTCCGTCCTTTTTGTCGCCCTCGTCCGCCTTTGCGTCTGCGCTGTCAGCCTTAGGCACCTCGAGCGAAACATCCTTCACGGCCTCATCGGACTTGGAATTGTCGACCACCTCGACAGGAACGCTCCACTCAACCTTGGTCTTGGAGTCCTTAACGGTGAGAGTATATTTTCCCGGTTTAACATCGGGAAACTGGCTTACCGTGAAGCCCTCGTCACCCTTAACCTCAGCATTGGTGCTGTAGCCGTTGTCGCCGTTCAGGGTCACCGAGTACTTCTTGATCTTCTCGCCCTTTGCGTCGGTCGGGGTAATCTTGGATTCTTGGGCCACCACGATGGCCTTGTCCTGGCCGTAATGGGCAACGTCGCCGGACTTGCTAAAGAACAGCAGATAGCTAAAGATGGCAATGACTGCCAGACCAACGACGATACCAACGATATAGAGCGCCTTGGGTTCCTTTTTCTGTGCGGATACATTCGCCGCAGGCGCAGGGGCTGGCGCCGCGACGGGCTTGGCGACCGGATTGCTCGGCTTTGGCCGGTCGGCGCGCACGGCTTGAATCGAAGGCGTTGCATCGGACGACACGTCGTCCTTGGGCCGGTCGTCTTCTTCGTCCGCTACGGGCTCGCTCTCCACGGGCGACTTTTCCTCCCCCGCCTCGGCACCGGCGGAAGGTTCCTTCTCCGTTTCGTCACTAGCGAAAATCTCTTCCGCAGCCTCATTGATAACGGAAGGCTCTTCTGCCACTTCGTTGCTGGCAGAGTTCAGCACCGCCTTTGCATCTTCGAGTGCATAGCCACACTCGGTGCAGTATCGCAAATCGCCATCAAGCTCAAATCCACAGTTGGGACAGAACATGTTAGTCCTCCTTATCGACTTTCACCGTTGTACCGTCCTTGACCTCATCAGGGATTACTTCGGACCCAACTTGAGACTCATCATCCCAGGACGCAACCAAAATCTCGCAATTGCCGTCCGCAAAAGAACCGAGCTCATAGTCTTCGGTGTGATACACCAGTCCCTTGGATGTCACACACAAGCACGTTGAGCCCTTGATTGAATAGTCCGAAGAATTGCTCCGCATGAGCATCGAATTGTAATCAGACGGATGTTCTCTGCCCATTTCCGTAAGATACGGCCAAACTGCCGAACTCATGGAACTGGCAAGATCCTCGGTATCAATGCCAAACATGTCCTGAGGACTAACAGTATCACCCGTATGCAAATCAAAAATAACACCAGCCACAACCGTGCCGCCATGCGGACCCCATCCCGTCGAATAGCGCTCGTCACGGATACAGAAAAAGTTCTCATCCATGTACGTAACCGTCACGTTTCTCGATATGCAGGGAAATTCGCCGTCGGGGTACAACTCAGCATCTGATTGCTCATTATCTGATGCTCGATTCGTTCGCTCCGCATCAATTTGAAGGGGCTCGAGAATCGCCTTGTTAATTTTGTCTGCAACGTCGTCTTTGGTGGAGCTCTTAAGTTGCGGATAGGACCATTCCATGTCCCTCCGCTCGCCCTGTTCGAGCATAGGGTCGACCGGAGCAGACACCGTCAATGACTTTGCCTCCAACGTATAGACAACTTCTTCGACCGCTCTCTCGTCCTTCTTGGGCCTTTCGGTCGCTTGCTCCTGTTGCACAGATTGCTGCTGGAGATTGGGCTCGATGACGTTCTTGTAGAGCATGAAAGCAGCGTAAGCGATGCCTGCAGCGGCGATAAATGCGGCGATCATGACAGCAAACTGCGGCACTAGGCGGTTACCGACCTGACAGCGTTGCATAAAGAAGTTGTACATCTGGGAGTGACCGCTATTCGCGGTCTTCGAGACCGGCTCGGGGCTCGGTTCTGCTGTGGACTCGGCATTCGCGGATCCTATCACAGAGTCCGTTTCGGTATCTGTGGGTTCCATTATGACTTCAGCGGACGATGATTCTCGCTCCGACGGCTCGGCCTTGGGCCCCTCCTCGGCCGCAGTCTTGCCCGAGAGCCCGCCCAAGGGCAGACCGCATTCGGTACAGAACCGCGCATCATCACCAATCTTGCTGCCACATTTGGGGCAAAACATGAACCTTCTTCTCCTATTCCTTTTACTCTCGCTGAGTCGTGAGTTACCCACGTGCCGTTTGTTTCGTAGTTTAACTATTTCTTAAACAAATCGATGGGTCACTTGAACAGACACATACCCGCTCAAGCGACTCTATACCGGCTAGTTATCCTTGCTCATGACATGGTTGTCAGTGCAAGAAAATCGTTGAACAGGGTTGCTACCTCGAAGTTCGAACCGATACTGAACTTGAAGCCATCTTTATTTACCGAGATGGAGAAATCGCCGCTGATATCCATATCATGCGCGCAGCCAACCACCCCCCCCCATTTTTCGGTCCCACCTGTCACGTTATCAGGAGCCCGAAATCGAAGAGATGGTAAAAGCCGCTTGGGGCACATGTGGTTCCATATGCCCCAAGCGGCTATTTCGATTGCTTATGTCACAAAGAAACCTAGGTGACCTGTTTACACGCGCTAGCGCGCCGGGTCGATAGCAACCTTGCCGCTCTCCAGCACGTGGACGCGGCCGTCGGCGAGCATTTGCACGACCTCGGGATACAGCACGTGCTCAATCGCATGGATGTGCTCCTCGAGTGTGTCGACATCCCAGCCCTCCTCAACAGCCAGCGCACGCTGGGCGATGATGGGACCGTTATCGTAGACCTCGTTGGCAAAATGCACGGTCACGCCAGTTACCTTGACGCCGCGCGCAAAGGCGTCGTCGATCGCATGCGCACCGGTAAAGCTCGGCAGCAGCGCCGGATGCAAGTTGACCACGCGGTTGGGAAACGCCGCCAGCAGAGGCGTGTGCACCATGCGCATGTAGCCGGCCATGACCACATACTCGCAGCCGCGCTCGAGCAGCTCGTGCGCGATGATCTCGTCGGCGGCAATAGGGTCGGCATAGACATCCTTGGACAGCGTGAGCGTCTGGATGCCCGCGCGCTCAGCGCGCTGCAAACCCTTAGCCGAAGGACGGCTCGACACCACAAGCTCAATCGAAGCGTTGAGCTTGCCGGCGGCAATCAGATCGATCAGCGCTTGCAGGTTGGTACCCGAACCGCTGATGAGCACGCCGATCTTGAGCGGCTCGTCCGTATCGGTGCCGGTCGGACGGGTGTAGGGCACAAAGTCCAGGCCCTCACCAGCAGCCATCTGCTCGTTAGCGCTCATCGGAGTACACGACCTTACCGGAACCCTCGACGCACTCGCCCACGCGGAACGGCCTCTCGCCCAGCGCGACCAGTGCCTCGGTCACGGCGGCCTCGTCCTCGGGGGCGACGATCAGGCACAGGCCGACGCCCATGTTGAAGGTCTTGCATGCCTCGTTGGGCGCGAGCTCGGCCTGACGCGACACGTAAGTAATAACGGGCGGAACATCCCAGCCCATCTCGGCGCCGTTGCGGGTGACCACGGCGTCAACGTCGTCGGCGAGCGCGCGGTTGAGGTTCTCGGTAATACCGCCGCCGGTGATGTGGGCGATAGCATGCACGTTGGCGCCACCGCGGAGCAGCTCCAGAATCGGCTTGACGTAGATGCGCGTGGGGGCCAGCAGGGCGTCTGCCAGCGATGCACCGCCGAGCTCCTCGAGCGGACGGCTCAGCTCCTCGGCCTTAGCGGCGGCCTCGGGCGTGCCCGGTTTGATGCCGTCGACGCCAATGACCTTGCGCACGAGCGAGTAGCCGTTGGAGTGCACGCCGGTGGAAGGCAGGCCCAGGATCACATCGCCCGGGCGAACGTTCGCGGGATCGAGCATCTTGGGACGGTCGACGACGCCCACGGTAAAGCCGGCGAGGTCGTAGTCGGCCGGAGCCATGACGCCCGGGTGCTCGGCCATCTCACCGCCCACGAGCGCGCAGCCCGCGAGCTTGCAGCCGTCGGCCACGCCCTTGATGATCTTTGCCATGTGCTCGGCCTCGATATGACCGATGGCAACGTAGTCCAGAAAGAACAGCGGCTCGGCGCCCGAAGCCAGAATGTCGTTGACGCACATGGCGACCAGGTCCTGGCCCACCGTCTCGTGACGGTCCATGATCTGGGCAAGCACGAGCTTGGTGCCCACGCCGTCGGTACCGCTAATCAGAATCGGGTCTTCCATATCCTTAAGCGCGGCGGCCGAGAACAAACCACCGAAGCCGCCGATGCCGCCGATAACCTCGGGGCGATTGGTATCCTTGACCATCTGCTTAATAGCGTCGACGGCGCGGCCGCCCTCAGCGGTATCGACGCCGGCATCCTCATACGTCACATGCTTGCTGTCGCTCATCTGAGCCTTCCTCTCCCACTACCGTGGCGCCGCGCGGGCGCCAAACGGTGCTCATAGTTGCGTTCATTTCGGCGTGTGCCATAACAGCACACGCCGTCATATCAATAAAACAGCAGGTAAAACCTACCAAAATAAACCTGTCCCTAAATGGCAGGTTTTAGGCCTCGCCGTGCTTCTCTTCCCAGCTGCGGTCGTCGTATTTCTCGACCACGGCGTCGTCGTCAAAGTACAGCGGCTTGTCCAGGTTGCGGGGCTTAAAGCCCTCCATAAACTTGTCGCGGCCAAAGCTCTCGGGAATCGCCACGGGATAGCGGCCGGTAAAGCACGCGTCGCAGTAGCCGCCCTTGGGCATGACCTTAAGCAGGCCCTCGACCGAAAGGAAGGCCAGCGAATCGGCGCCGATATACTCGCAAATCTCCTCGACCGTCTTGTTGGCGCTGATGAGCTGCGACTGCACGTCAGTATCGATGCCGTAGAAGCACGGCCAGATAACCTCGGGCGAGTTGATGCGGATGTGAATCTCCTTGGCGCCGGCGTTGCGCAGCATCTTGACGAGCTGCACCATGGTGGTGCCGCGCACGATGGAGTCGTCGATGACGACCAGGCGCTTGCCCTCGATGTTGTCGCGCAGCGGGTTGAGCTTCATGCGCACGCCCATGGCGCGCAGTTCCTGCGTGGGCTCGATAAACGTACGGCCCACATAGCGATTCTTGATGAGGCCCTCGCCAAAGGGAATACCGCTCTCGTGCGAATAGCCCTCCGCGGGCGGCAGGCCGGAGTCGGGCACGCCGATGACCAGGTCGGCCTCGACGGGCTCTTCGTGTGCCAGCTGACGACCCATGTCGTAACGGCAGGCGTAGACGCTCTTGCCGTTCATGATGGAGTCGGGACGGGCAAAATAGACCTGCTCAAAGATGCAGTTGGCGGGCTCTTCGGCTGCAGGTACGCCCTGCTCGGACACCAGGCCCTCGGCGCTGATACGCAAGATCTCGCCGGGGCGGACGTCGCGGACGTACTCGGCGCCCACGATATCGAGTGCGCAGGTCTCGGAGGCAACAACCCAGCCGCCAGCGTGCGTGACATGGACGGCGGAGTCGACCGTCGAGGCATCGTCTTGCGAGGGCAGCTGCGAAACAGAAGCGGCGTCGGCCTGGTCCAGGCCCTCGTCCACGAGCTTGCCCAGCACCATCGGACGGATGCCATGCGGATCGCGGAAGGCGTAGAGTGCCTGCTCGTTGATGAGCGTCATGGCGTAGCCGCCGCGCACGAGCTCCATGGTCTTGCGAATGCCCTCGCGCAGGTGGCCCGTACGCTGGGTAAAGTAGCCGATAAGCTTGGTCGCGACCTCGGAATCCGAATTGGAGAGGAACGGCACGCCCAGCTCGATCAGCTGACGGCGCAGCTCGTCGGTGTTGACCAGAGTGCCGTTGTGAGCAAGCGCGATGATGACGCTGTTGATGGTAGAAAGATGCGGCTGCGAGGCTTCCCAGCTCTTGGCGCCGGCGGTGCCATAGCGCACGTGGCCCACGGCCAGCTGGCCGGAGAGCGTCGACAGGTCGGCGTTGGAGAACACGCGATCGAGCAGTCCCAGGTCTTTACGAACCATAACCGTGCCGCCATCGCCCACGGCGATTCCCGCCGATTCCTGGCCACGGTGCTGCAGTGCACGCAGGCCAAAGTACGTCAGTCGAGCCACGTCGCGATCGGGCGCCCATACGCCGAAAATGCCACATTCCTCATGCAGCTGGTCGGAGTCCGGATCATACGTCGACATGGTGTTCACCTGTCCCGCGGCACGCTCGGCCGCGTGGATGGTTTCTTGAGACATGGCATCCCCTCAGAGCCTCGTTATTTGGCGTTACCTGCCCTATTATACGCACGGCAAGACAAGCACTCCCGCGCATGAACAGCGCTTTTTAAAAGCCCACCGAGCTTATAATCCGTTTTGCAGCCAAACATTTTATTGGGCAATCGCCTCGGGACCGACGATCCCGCATGCTTCCGTTGCGGCGCGTCTCGCCCGCCGTTAGGGCTTACATTGTTGCAATTGGGACGTTCGTCCTGTCTTTTGGCAGGTCGGCGGCGTATCCTTATAACCTACAACAAAGCGAGAAAGGTTCTGTATGGATCGAAACGAACTCGACCCCAGCGTCCCCAGCGCCACGGAGGTCAAGAAGATCCCCCTCATCATTAAGGTGTACGCCGTCCTGTGCATCCTTTCCGGCGTGGGCACGCTCCCGTCGGTCGCTGCCTTTATGTGGCAGGTCATCACGGCACTTGTTAACGGCAACGCCACCGAAAAGCTCGGCGACAACACGCTCGTCGCAGTCGGCCTTATCGTCGCCGGCATCATGCTCTCTGCGGCAAGTGCCGTCATCCTAATCATCTTTGGCCTGGACCTTATCAAAAACCAGCGCCGCAACGCCGCCCGCCTGTCCTACATCCTTATTGCATTCACCGTCGTCGAGCTTTTGGTCGACGTGATGCTCCAGGGCATCGGGCCCTTCCTACTGCGTCCCGCGATCCAGCTCGGCATCCTTGTTGCACTTTCGGCAACCGTCGACCCCACGCTGCGTCAGGAGCGCGAACTGCAGCGCCGCCTGCAGGAGATGCTCGACCGCGACGCCGCCGCCGAGGGCATGCTCGGGCGCGATGAAACCGGCGAAGGCTACATCAAGCTCAACTACTTCAACCTGTTCTGGGTATTCTTTGTCTGCTGCGTGCTCGGCCTGATCGCCGAGGACATCTGGCACATGACGGTCGACGACCCGGGCGTCTATCAGAACCGCGCCGGCATGCTGTTTGGCCCCTTCAGCCCCATCTACGGATTTGGCGCCGTGCTCATGACCATGGTGCTTAACCGCTTCTACAAAAAGAACCCCATCATCATTTTCCTGGTGAGCGCCCTGCTCGGCGCCAGCTTTGAGGTGTTCGTGGGCTGGTTTATGCAGACCGCGTTTGGCGTGGTCTCGTGGAGCTACTCGCACATAACGCTGTTCGGTTTGCCCGATCCGCTCGTGGTCCTCACGGGCGGACGCACCTGCACGGGCTTCGCCTGCCTGTGGGGCCTGGGCGGCCTCATCTGGATCAAGCTGCTGCTGCCGAGGCTGCTTAAGCTTATCAACAAGATCCCCTGGAAGAGCCGCTACTCGGCCACCGTCATCTTTACCGTTATCATGCTGGTCGACGGCGTCATGACGCTGCAGTCGCTCGACTACTGGTACCAGCGCGTTAACGGCACGGAGCCGGACATTCCCGTCGCACAGTTCTACGGAGAGCACTTCGATAACGAATACATGGAAAACCGCTTCCAGAGCATGACCATGAGCCCCAAGGATGCGACGCGCGTGTAGCGCTCACCGCGCCCAAAACGCAAAATGCCCGCCGCTATCACACGTACCGGTGGGCATTTTTATAAACGATCCTTCTATCGACGCAAGCCTCTACGCCTCGCACTCGACCTCGCTCACACACTCATTTTTGATGGTGCCGACGAGCGCCTGCAGCGCATCGACCACGTGCGGGCGAATGTCCCCGCCGATGAGCACGAGCATGATGTCGTCACCTACGGCAAGCTCGCCGCTTGCCAGCCACACGCGCACATAGCCGATACCCGGCATCGCGCGCGTGGCCCCGATAGCAGACCGTACCTTTTCGGCGTCGTAGTCAAAGACCATGCCGCCCACCCTGCGGCCTGGTGCCACGCCATCGGTCTCGACTCCGCGCACCTCGGCCTTGGGCGTCGCACGCACCACACCGTTATGCGTCAGATACATCCCGCAGCCTGCCGCCGAAGCATCGGCCTTGGCCTCGCGCAGCCAAGCATCAATCGAAGGCATCAATTTGCCACTCTCAAGCATCGTTTCTCCCTTACCGTCGTCGAGTAGCCAATTTGGGACGGGGCCTTTTTAGCTACTCTCGAACAACTTATTCCTCGACCGGCGTGAGCACCATGACGGCGCGCGTGTTGCTCAGCGACAGCGAACGACAGGTCACAAGCGTTACAACCTTAGTTGCCGAAGCGGCACGATCGGTAGCATCACTCGCCACGGCAGAAGCGCCGTCGAGCATCTCGAACAGGTAGTTCTTGAGTCCGTCGTCGCCCTCAAAATTGGTCGTGCGCGCCTTGGCATACGTGTCCTCGACCACCTTGGTCGCCAGCGGACGCAGCTTATACGTCGCATCGCGCGTGATGTAGTACACATATTCAATGCTATCGAACGTTGCCTGGTCAGTCGTATCCGAAATCACGTTGAACATCGACCCATCGTTCATATGGTGGCCGTAGATCGTGGTCTGCTGGTCTACCATTCCCGGCGCGGTGTCATCGCTATCCAGGAAAATGGCACCGGACGCGTTAGCCGTACCGTCAAACAGCGTGTTGAGGTATTTGGAGTTGTTGTTGGTCTGCACCACGGGATAGTTGATATTGGTTCCCGGCACGTAAATCCAACCCACAATCTCGGGGTTCGTCTGAGCAAGCGCATCAAAGTCGATAATCGGCACGCCGCTGGCATCCTTATCGCTTACATATTGCTTCTCGATTTTCTGATACGAATCGCTCGCCTGCTTATAGCCAATCTGGGCATTAATAAAGATAGCGGCGGCGGCGACAATCAGGCCGATACCGATGATGATGAGCAGAATGGGAATAATGGAGCGGCGCTTTTTGCGCGGCGGCTCGGTGCAATCCGACGGCGCGGCATGCGATGAAGACCGGGGCGGCTTCTTAGCGGAGCTATAAGACGAAGGACGATATGCGGCCGGCGCGTCCTGTCGACGATGCGTCGCCGGTGTCACGGGGCGCGGCGCGCGCGGCTGCTGAGGAGAGGATGTCCGACCCTGCTGCGCCGCATGGGCGGCACCCGGCTTCGACGGATCGGGAATCTGAGAAGCCTTGAATCGTTTTCCCTGATAATCGGACATGGCTCTCCTTATACTGCGGTGAAACGGCGGAACGCCTAGGCGTCAGCCATCTCCTGCTTCATCTTCTCGATAACCTTGCGGTACTCGGGGTCGCAAGCACCCAGAATCTGCGTGGCATAGATAGCGGCGTTCTTGGCACCGTTGATGGCAACGCAGGCCACGGGCACGCCCGAAGGCATCTGCACCATCGACAGCAGCGAATCCATACCGCCCAGGTCACTCGTCTTCATAGGCACGCCGATAACCGGCAGCGGCGTAAAGGCAGCCACGACACCACCCAGGTGGGCGGCCTTGCCGGCGGCGGCGATAATCACTTTGATACCGCGATCGGCGGCAGTCGAAGCCCACTCGTGGACCTTCGCCGGCGTGCGGTGCGCGCTCGCAATGACGAGCTCATAGGGCACACCCAGTGCCTCGAGCTCGGCGGTGCAGCCTTCCATAACGCCCAGATCGGACTTGGAACCCATGATGATCCCGACAACCGGCTTTTGATCTGCCATAAACAAAGACCTCCTGTTGAGAGCGGTGACGCAGCGAATCCGCGACCCTTAACTACTGAGAGTAGTATAGCTGCTCCCGTCCCTGCGGTCTTTGTGGCGCTTTGCGGGCGGGCCAGGCTTTATCTTCACTCCGGTTGCTTCGCAAAGTCGTTCAGATAAAGCCTGGCCCGCCCGCAAAGCGCCCTGCGACCTACCGGGGATTGCTATGACGTACGTTGGCTGAAATATTAGTGTGGGCCCCCTCGTTCGGATGAACGAGGGGGCCCACACTCTTTTTTATTCAGCCCTAGTCATCACGCAAAGCCACTTCGGCAGCACACGGTGCGGCCAAGTCACCGCAGGCCGGGGCGGGAGGCGGACCTTTCTCTCGGAAAACTTCGCGAAGCCCAGTTTCCGAGAGAAAGTGTCCGGCTGCCGCCCCGGCCGACCAGGTCACATTACACCGTGTGCTGCGGCAGGTCCTGCAGGGCGATGACGTCCATGCCCATGTCGTTGGCGCTGCCGTGACCCTGCTGGTCCTCGCGCACGGCCTCGATGGCGCTCACGTACGTGTTGGCCGCGGACATCGCGGTCACGCAGGTCACGCCGCGGCGCACGGCCTCGGTACGCAGCAGGTAGCCGTCGCCGCGCGAACCCGGGCCGTACGGCGTGTTGACGATTACCGCGATCTTGCCGTCGGCGATCAGGTCACCGATGTTGGGACGCTCGCCGTCGTGCGGGCCGCTGATCTTCTCCACGACCTCGCAGGTCACGTTGCCGCCACGCAGCACGCGTGCCGTACCCTCGGTAGAGCAGATGTCAAAGCCCAGGTAGCGCAGGATACGCGCGACCGAAAGGATATGGCGCTTGTCGCGGTCGCACACGCTGATGAACACCTTGCCGCTGCTGGGATCGGGCAGCTTGTAATCGATCGCCAACTGTGTCTTGGCGTATGCCTCGGGATAGCTCTTGGCAATGCCCATGACCTCGCCCGTCGACTTCATCTCGGGCCCCAGAATGACGTCGGCACCGGGGAAACGACCCCAGGGCATAACGGCTTCCTTCATGCAGAACCAATCGAGCTGGCGCTCGTCGCTCGGCAGGCCCAGGCTCGCGATGGAATCGCCGGCCATGATGCGCGCCGCACACTTGGCCAGCGGCACGCCGGTGGCCTTGGAGATAAACGGCACGGTACGGCTGGCACGCGGGTTGGCCTCGATCACGTAGACGGTCTCGCCCTTGATGGCGTACTGCACGTTGACGAGGCCGCGCACGCCCAGTGCCATCGCGATGCGGCGCGTGGTCTCGCGAAGCTTCGCCTGCAGGCTCTCGCTAAAGCTGAACGGTGGGATGCACGTCGCGGAGTCGCCGGAGTGGATACCGGCCTCCTCGATATGCTCCAGAATGCCGCCGATGTAGACCTCTTCACCGTCGCACAGGGCGTCGACGTCGGACTCGATCGCTCCCTCCAGGAAGCGGTCCAGGTACACCGGGTAGTCGGGGCTGATGCGTGCAGCCTCGGCCATGTAATCGCGCAGATGCTCGGCATCGTAGGCGATCATCATGCCGCGGCCGCCCAGCACGTAGCTCGGACGCACCAGCAGCGGGTAGCCGATGTGTGCGGCCACGGCCTCGGCCTCCTCAAACGAGGTGGCCTGGCCCGCCGGCGGGTACATGATGCCCAGCTTGTCGAGCAGGGCGGCAAAACGCTCGCGGTCCTCGGCAAAGTCGATGGCATCGGGCTTGGTGCCCATGATGTTTACGCCGCTCTCCTCGAGCATACGCGCCAGCTTAAGCGGGGTCTGGCCGCCAAGCGTCACCACGACGCCGTCGGGGCGCTCAACATCGATGACATCCATGACGTCCTCATAGGTGAGCGGCTCAAAGTACAGGCGGTCCGAGGTGTCATAGTCGGTCGAGACGGTCTCGGGGTTGCAGTTGACCATGATGGTCTCAAAGCCGCGGGCGGCCAGCGCGTAGCTCGCATGCACGCAGCAGTAATCGAACTCGATACCCTGGCCAATGCGGTTGGGGCCGGCGCCCAGGATCATGGCCTTGGGCTTGCTCGCCGGCGTGGTCTCGTCGGGGGCAACGCACTTCTTGGCATCCGGGCTCGTGCGGTAGATGTTCTCGTACGTCTTGTAATGGTACTCCGTGGCGCTCGAGAACTCGGCTGCACAGGTATCGACCGTCTTCATGCTGGGAACCACGCCCAGACCCTTGCGGTAGGCGCGCACGAAGCGCTCGTCCGAGCCGGTCAGCGCGGCGATCTCCGCGTCGCTCGTGCCGCACTGCTTGAGCAGGCGCATCGCATCGGCGTCGATATCCTCCACGCGCAGTCCGCGGATGCTCTCCTGGACCTGAACCATGTCGTTGATACGGTTGAGGTACCACGGATCGATACCGCAGATGGCATGGATACGCGCAACATCCCAGCCGCGGCGCAGGGCCTCGACCACAAAGAAGATGCGGTGCTCGGTCGGGGTAGCCACGGCCTGAGCGAGCTCGTCGTCGCTCAGCTTGTCGGCACCCTCCTTGCCACCGGCGCAAATGCCCTGATGGCCGTCCTCCAGCGAGCGCATGGCCTTGCCGAAGGCCTCCTCAAAGGTTCGGCCGATGGCCATGATCTCGCCCACGGCCTTCATGCGCGTGGTAAGCGTGGGATCGGTGCCCTTAAACTTCTCGAAGGCAAAGCGCGGCACCTTGACGACGCAGTAGTCGATCGTGGGCTCAAAGCAGGCGGGCGTGGCCTTGGTGATGTCGTTGACGATCTCGTCGAGCGTGTAGCCCACGGCCAGGCGCGCGGCGGCCTTGGCGATGGGAAAACCCGTGGCCTTGGAGGCAAGCGCGGACGAACGGCTCACGCGCGGGTTCATCTCGATGACGATCAGGCGACCGGTGTTGGGGTTCACGGCAAACTGCACATTGGAGCCGCCGGTCTCGACGCCGATCTTCTCCAGAATGGCAAGCGAGGCCACACGCATGCGCTGATACTCAAGGTCGGAGAGCGTCTGCGCCGGCGCCACGGTGATGGAGTCGCCGGTATGCACGCCCATGGGGTCGAGGTTCTCGATGGAGCACACGATGATGCCGTTGCCAGCGTGGTCGCGCATGACCTCCATCTCGTACTCTTTCCAACCCTCGATGGACTCCTCGACCAGCACCTCGTGGGCAGGCGAAAGTTCCAGGCCCTGGCTCACGATGGAGACGAGCTCCTCGTGGGTGTGCGCGATGCCGCCGCCGGCGCCGCCGAGGGTAAAGCTCGGGCGCAGCACGCAGGGGTAGCCCACGCGCTCGGCGATGGCCTCGGCATCTTCCACGCTGTAGGCATAGCCCGAGCGCGCGACCTCCAGGCCGATCTCGGCCATGGCCTCGTTAAAGAGCTTACGGTCCTCGCCGCGCTCGATGGCGGCAAGGTCGCAGCCGATCATCTCGACGCCGTACTTGTCCAGCGTGCCGTCCTTTGCCAGCTCAACAGCGGCGTTCAGACCGGTCTGGCCACCCAGCGTGGGCAGCAGCGCGTCCGGATGCTCTTTCTTGATCACACGCTCGATAAACTCGGCGGTGATGGGCTCGACATAGGTGCGGTCGGCAAGACCCGGGTCGGTCATGATGGTCGCCGGGTTGGAGTTGACCAGGATGACCTCAAAGCCATCCTCCTTGAGCACCTTGCAAGCCTGGGCGCCGGAGTAGTCGAACTCGCAGGCCTGGCCAATGACGATGGGGCCCGAACCGATGACGAGGATGCGCTTGATGTCAGTACGTTTAGGCATGTTAGTTCTCCTCGGTCTCAGCGGTCTCGAACTCGGCGAAATTCCAGCCCTGCAGGCGGTCCTTCGCGGTGTCGATGTCCAGGTAGTTCTCCTCGCCGTCCATGAGTCGCGTAAAGGCGGTAAAGAGATAGTGGGCATCGGTGGGGCCAGGCGAGGCCTCGGGGTGGTACTGGACCGAGAAGCACGGGGCATCGAGCAGCTGGATGCCCTCGGCGGTGCCGTCGTTGAGGTTCACGTGCGTCAGGCGAATGCGGCCGAAGCGCTCGTTCATCACGACCGGCGCGATGCCGCGGCGCACCCAGGCGCGCAGATCGCCATCGGACGCATGCTCGGTCTCGCCGCCGGAGAGTTCGGGGATGAGCTTGCCCAAGCTGGGGAACAGCAGGCCAAAGCCATGGTTTTGCGCGGTGATCTCCACGCGGCGGCTCACCAGGTTCATAACCGGCTGGTTGCCACCGCGGTGGCCGAACTTGAGCTTTTCCATCTGAGCACCGCAGGCCAGGCTGATCATCTGGTGGCCCAGGCAAATGCCAAAGACCGGCACCTTGCCGATGAGCTGCTGCACCTGCTCGTAGGTCTCCACCACGGCATCGGGGTCGCCAGGGCCGTTGGACAAAAAGACGCCGTCGGGGTTCATATCGAGAACCTCACTCGCGGGCGTGTCCCACGGCACGACGGTGAGGTCGCAGCCGGCGCGGACGAGACCCTCCAGAATGCCGCGCTTCACGCCGCAGTCATAAGCGACCACTTTGTGGCGGGCGGGCGCCGGAGCGGCAAGTGCAAAGTCATGCGTGGCAGGCAGGTCGGCAGCTGCAAACTCATGTGCCTCAGGGCAGCTCACGGTCTTGACCAGGTTCTCGCCCACCAGCGTGGGCGCTGCGGCCAGACGCTCGGCAAGCTCGTCGACGTCGAAAATCTCGGTCGAGATAATGCCCATCTTGGAACCGTTGTCGCGCAGATGGCGCACCAGGGCGCGGGTATCGACGCCCTCGATGGCGACGATACCGTGGGCGCGCAGATACTCCGGCACGCTGACGGCCGAGCGCCAGTTGGAAGGCGTGGCGCACATGTCGCGAACGATCATGCCGCGCATGGCAGGAGCGCTCGCGGGACGAGCAGCGTCACCAGGGAAAGCCGATTGGACGTCGGTCTCGTCGATTCCGTAGTTACCGATCTGCGGATAGGTCATGGTTACGATTTGGCCGGCATAGCTCGGGTCGGTCATGACCTCAAAATAGCCCTCGAGCGAGGTGTTGAAGCAGACTTCGCCGGTCGCGGTGCCCTCGGCGCCGCATGCACGTCCATAAAAAATGGTCCCATCCTCAAGGTACAGGATGCAGGGACCGCAGGTGCCCTTGCTGGTTTTGGCCAGCATGCGCTGGCAAAGCTCGCTGGGCGCGAAGGTGCGGGCAGCAGTGCCCACAGTATGGTTGTTCGCCATAATGCTCCTTCCCGGTCTCTCCGGACCGGCTTAAAGGTTGGTAGTTAGGCCTCGCGGTATTGTAACCGCAAGTATGCGCTATGGCGTTAATTTCATCGAAATGTTTACGAAATGATAATTATGACTTTCTATGCATATTGGTTTTTCTGGGACGGGGATGAAAAAATCATTCTGACAAGCGTGTGCTTGGTGGGCATAATGATTTTTTCATCCCCGTCCCAGAAAAATCATCCCGCGGGGCACTTGGCTCACGCGGGATGATGGCGTCTTATTTGTCCTGCTCCATCAGATCGGACGGTGTGCGGTCGGGCTTGCCACCGCGGAAGATCTCGCGACCGTGCAGGCGATGCTCCAAGTCGCGCTCGGCCTTCTCTTCCGTGATCTTGGTCTGGCTTACCACCGGGTCCTCAATCAGTGACGACACCGAGTTCACCTGCTTTTGGATGCGCTCGGCAATCGTGTCGTCCATGCTCACGATACGCATCTTCCAGTCGATGCTCGTGGCATTTGACGAGCTCTTGGTCCACACAAACGTCAAAATGGCGCTCTGATGACCCCTCGCGGGGAACATGCCAAAGAAGGAATCATGCTGGATATTGCTGTCCTCATCGATATAGGCGTGCACGTTGTACACCACGCGGTCGATCTTATCGTTGAGCAGCGCGTTGGTCGCAAGTGCCGCGGCCTGGATCTGCCCGTTGGACAGCAGCTCAAGCTCGTTGGCAGACGATGTGTCCAACACCGTTACCTCGACCGTGCCCGTACGTTCATCGGCTTCATCGACGGTAAAGTCGAGCGGGAACTGCGTAAAGCCGTTGCCCCACTCGAGTCCACCCTTGAGTGCTGTAGAAACGGTATCGACCGAAACGCTCTCGGACAGGTTGGCAGTGTTCAGACGGCGCATCACGCCGTAGCCGATCTGCATGCCCACGATCAGTACAAGGATGCCGATGACTACAGCCATGGCGGTCTTCGTAATGGTATGGCTCACCTGCGAGCCCGAAGGGTCGTCCTCGGACAGCGGGTCGATCTGCTTTGTCTGGCTTGCGCGATCTTCGCTGCGAAGCTGCGCCAGCGCCGCCTTGTCGCCGCGCTTGGCCGCAGCCTCTTTTTCGCGCATGCGCTCGGTGCGCTTTTTGGCAAGCGTCGGATCCAAAACGCCGGATGCGTCGATCTCGGAGAATAACTCCGTCACTTCTTCCGGAGTCAAAGGGTTCTTCTCAGCCATATACTTCCTGTCATATCAATCAGTCGAGCTCGTGCGCACGCGCACCTTCGAACTGCATTCGATAGTAACGGGCATAGGTGCCGCCACGGGCGAGAAGCTGCTCATGCGTACCACGTTCCACAACGCGACCATGCTCAACGGTCGCGATTTCGTCGGCATGCTTAATGGTCGACAGACGATGGGCGATGATGATCGTGGTGCGGCCGCGCGCCAACTCCTCAAGCGACTCCTGCACCGCCTCCTCGCTCTCGTTATCCAAAGCACTCGTCGCCTCGTCCAGGATAAGGATCTTGGGATTCTTGAGGAACACGCGCGCAATGGCGACACGCTGCTTCTGTCCGCCCGAAAGACGGCTGCCGCGCTCGCCCACCACGGTGTCGTAGCCCTGCGGCAGCGACTCGATAAAGGTGTCGATGTTGGCGCGGCGAGCTGCCTCGGCGATCTCTTCTGCCGTGGCACCCGGTTTGCCATAGGCGATATTCTCGCCAATCGTGCCGTCGAACAGGTAGACATCCTGCTGCACCAGGCCGATGGCACGGCGCAGGCTCTGCTGCGTCACATCGCGCACATCCTGGCCGTCGATGCGAATGGATCCGGCAGCCACGTCATAGAAGCGCGGTAGCAGCGAGCAGGTCGTGGACTTACCACCGCCAGAGGGGCCGACCAGCGCGATGGTCTGACCGGGCTTGATGGACAGATCCATGTGGTCGATAACAGGACGCTCGTCGGCGTCGCCGCCACCCAGCTCAACGTCCTCGTAGCTAAAGCACACGTCGCGATACTCAACCGCGCCCGCCGTCACCTGCAGGTCCGCGGCATCCGGCTTGTCCTGAATATCCGGCGCGGTCGAAAGCACCTCGTCCATGCGTTTAAACCCGGCAATGGCCTTCTGGTACATCTCCGCCGAGTTCACAAGCGTCTCGAGCGGGGTGCAGAACAGCGAAATGTAGAGTGCGAAGGTCGCCATATCGACCGCCTGCAGCTGTCCCTGGGCCACCAGCCAACCACCCAGCAGCACCACAATCACGTACAACACGCCCGAGAGCAGGCCATACGTCGCAGTGTAGACGCCCATGGCGTGATACATATTCTCCTTGGACGAAAGATAGCGGTCGTTAGAGGCACGGAACTTGGAGCGCTCAGCTCCCTCGTTCGCAAAACTCTTTACCACGCGCATGCCTGCCAGCGAATCCTGCAGCTGAGCATTAATGCCGCTGATCTTTTTGCGGTTGTCGCTGAAGACCTCGCGCATGCGCATGTTCTGCCAAAACATGATGACCGCAAACGCCGCCGTCACCACGGCCATGGCAAGCGCCAGCACCGGGGCAATAGCAAAGAGAATCACGAACGAGCCGACGATCTCGATGCCGCAGATGATAATCCACTCGGGCACGTGGTGTGCCGCCTCGCAGATATCGAACAGGTCGTTGACCACGCGGCTCATCATGTCACCCGAGCTGTTGCGATCGAAGTACGCAAAGCTAAAGCGCTCATACTGATCGAACAGGTCCTCGCGCATCTTGGACTCCATGCGCGCGCCCATCACGTGGCCCCAGTAACTCACAAAGTAGCGACAGGCGCAACGGATGGCATACATCAGTACCAGGCCAACCGCGATCATACCGAGCGCCTGCATAATAGCTGCCTGACCCTGGGTAAAGAGCCCACCGGTCAGATTGCGCAGAATGATAGGAAACGCCAAGTCAATGGCGGCAAGCACCAAAGCGCAAACAGTATCGGCAACAAAAAGCCCCATCTGGGGCTTGTAATACGAAAGAAACCTCTTCAGCATGTGATCCTCAAAGAAATATCAGCAACGTAAGGCCCTGGGACAAAGCAATCAGCAGTACTTGTCCCAGGGCTACCCCCACTCGTTAAAGTTCCGCGCCCCCAAGGCGGTGCGCGATGCTATCGCAGGCCAAGGCGCCCACGACGGTCTTGGCATCTTCGATCTTGCCGTCGAGCACGGCGTCGATCAGCTCGTGCAGCGGCACGAGGTCCACGTTGACGAACTCGTCATCATCGGGGTTGGGTGCATCGAACTCGAGCTTGGTGGCCAGGTAGATATGAATGATCTCGTCGCAGAAGCCGCAGGTCGTGACAATCGACGTCAAAAAGCGAATGCGGCCGGCCCTAAAGCCCGTCTCCTCGTGCAGCTCACGCTTGGCGCAATCGAGCGGATCCTCGCCCGGTTCGAGCTTGCCGGCGGGAATCTCGACCGTCACGCGGTCGATGGCGGTGCGGTACTGACGCACCAGCACAATCTTGCCGCTCTCGGTAAGCGCCACAACGGCCGCCGCGCCAGGATGTCGAATCACATCGCGGGCGCTGCGGTGACCGTTGGGCAGCTCAACCTCAAGACGGTGGACGTCGAGGATCTTGCCTTTCCAGGCGCACTCCTCCGAAAGAATCTTCTCGTGTAGCTCGGCATCGTGCGGGTCGTCATCGCCCAGCACCAGCATCGGCTCGTCGACAACCTCGCCACCCGGCTCGCCCTCGGCGTGTCCGTACGCGCGGCTATCTTCCTCGACGATTTGCGCGTCAACGAGTTCTTCGTTCTTCTCGTCCATCCGTCTCATCCCTCTCGGACTTTAGGCATCCCAGGCGTCGCGGCCACGCAGCGCGCGCAGACCGATGTCATGACGCAGGGTCTTGCCCTCAAAATCAATCTTCTCGCAGGCCTCGTAGGCAAGGTTGCGGGCGTTCTCGAACGTGTCGCCCAGCGCGGTCACGGCAAGCACGCGGCCACCGTTGGTCACGAGCTGACCGTCCACCACGGCGGTGCCGGCATGGTACACGGTCACGTTCTCCATGGCCTCGGCGTCGGCGATGCCGGTGATGACTTTGCCCTTCTCATAGCTGCCGGGGTAGCCCGCGCTCGTCAGGACAACGGCCACAGCCCACTCGTCACGCCAATCGAGCTCAATCTGATCAAGCTCGCAGTTGGCGCAGGCGAGCATAACCTCGACCAGGTCGTTCTTGAGGCGCGGCAGCACGACCTGCGTCTCGGGGTCGCCAAAGCGGGCATTGAACTCCAGCACCTTGGGGCCGGCGGGGGTGAGCATAAAGCCACCGTACAGGCAGCCGCGGTAGTCGATACCCTCGGCAGCAAGCTCGGCCACGGTCTGCTCCATGACCGCCACCATGGTGGCGTGCTCCTCGTCGGTCACGATGGGCACCGGGCTGTAGACGCCCATGCCGCCGGTGTTGGGGCCCTTGTCGCCCTCGAGCGCGCGCTTGTGGTCCTGCGAGGTGGCCATGGGGCGCACGGTCTTGCCGTCGGTAAAGGCCAGCAGCGAGCACTCGGGACCGGTCAGCATCTCCTCGATGACCACGGTATTGCCGGCATCGCCAAAGGTGCCGCCAAAGCACTCGCGCACGGCCTCCTCGGCCTGCTCAAGTTCGGTCGCCACGATAACGCCCTTGCCCGCGGCAAGGCCGTCGGCCTTCACGACCAGCGGAGCGCCCTGCTCGCGCACGTAGGCGAGAGCCGAAGCCTCGTCGGTAAACGAACCATAGGCTGCCGTCGGGATACCGGCGCGCTCCATGAGCTGCTTGGAGAA
>JAIIUG010000134.1:0-3803 GCA_022739635.1 Collinsella sp.
CTGCTGCTGCTCAACAACGATACCGAGGTTATAAGCCCGGACTTTATCGAAGAGATGATGGGCTATCTGCAACGTCCCGATGCGGGCGTGGTGGGGGCCAAGCTCTATTTTGCCGATCATCTGGTGCAGCACGCCGGCATTTTGGTTGGCGTGCGTGGCGCGCTTGCTCATGCCAACCAGGACTTCTTGGCAAAGCGCGAGGGCTATCTTGCCCGCGCCGTGCGCCCCGGCAACTTCAGCGCCGTAACGGGCGCTTGTCAGATGGTCCGACGCGACGTATTTGAGCAGGTCGGAGGCTATAACAAGGAATTCGTCGTCGGCTTTTGTTAGCGCCGGGCGATTTTAGCCGCTAATAGTCAAACTATTTTGACCAATCCCGGTCACCGAATAATGGCCACCGTGCCTCCCCGCCGCCACTACGCTGGTGGTGCCAACACGCCGGCGTTAGGAGGACCATTGAGGTGAACGAGAGACACGATGACCTACAGGAGATTATAGACGCGGCGCTCCGGGAGATGGCCGCGGAGGAGGGCGACGGGTTCGACCCGCAGGCATGCAACCTCGCGGAGTTCTGCAGGAGGACGGGGCTCACCCGCTCCCGCGCGAGGACGGTCAGGGCACACGGGTTCAGGGCCCTGCCCCACGGGAACAGCGGGAGGAGGGCCGCGCCGGGCGTGCTCGCCGGCCACACCGGCCTGGTGGACGACCTCCTGCGGAAGGGCGTCACCAACTCGCAGGTGATATTCGAGCGGCTGCTCGGCCAGGGCTACGCCGGCGGCCTCACCACGGTGAAGACCTATATCGCCGCGCACCGGGACCTCGTGCCCGCGAAGAGGCGGCAGGCGGCCCCGCAGGGCTGCCGCGGCCAGCGCTTCAGGACGGCGCCCGGAGAGGCCTACCAGATGGACTGGGGCTTCGTCGCGGTCGAGCGCCCCGGCGGGGAGCGGGCGCGGATCGCCTGCTTCGCCATGGTCTGCCACCATTGCGGGGGCGCCCACGTCGAGTTCTTCCCGAACGCGCGCCAGGAGAACCTCCTCATCGGGATGCTGCACGCGTTCTCGGCGCTGGGCGTGCCCGCGACCGTGCTCACCGACAACATGAAGAGCGTGGTCGTCCGCCGCGATGCCGACGGCCGGCCCGTCTGGCAGGCCGACTACGCCGAGTTCATGGGCGTCGTCGGCTTCCGCACCAGGCTGTGCAGGCCGCGCCACCCCTATACGAAGGGCAAGGTGGAGAGGCTCGTCCGCTTCGTGAAGGGGAACTTCCTCGCGGGAAGGTCCTTCACCGACCTTGACGCCCTCAACCGGGAGGCCGCCCTCTGGTGCGCCGAGCAGGGAGGCCGCTGGCGGCGCGCGGCGGCATGCGTCCCGATGCGCGAGCACGAGGCGGCGTGCTCGGCGAACACCAGGCCGCTCGAGGTCACGGCCGAGGTCGAGCGGTACCTGTGCCCGCGCCGGAAGATCTCCTTCGACGGCTTCGTGAGCTTCGAGGGGCACCGCTACGGCGTGCCCTACTGGTACGTCCGCCGCGAGTGCAGGGTGAACCGGGAGGGGCGCGTGGTGCACATATACAGCGACGACCTCTCCCGCGAGCTCGTCGCCCACGCCGTCGGCACCGGCGCCGACAGCTGGTGCGAGGGGCAGTGGGAGACATCGCCGGCGCAGCCCGAGGAGCTGCCGACCCAGCCGGTGGGGACCGTGGTCGAGCAAATCGCCCCGCCCAGGACGAAACCCGGTTTCGAGAGGTTCGACTTCGGGAGGGCCGAATGATGGCGGGCGCGGGGGCGAGCCCCTACGAGCTCGCGAGCGACGCCGCGTCGAGGCTCGGGATCGCCGTCGGGGCGGAGGAGCTCGCGACCCTCGCCTCGGACCTCGACCTCGGCGACGGGGAGATGGCCGCCGTGGCAGCCACCTTCTCCTACCTTGCGGAGAAGAGGAGGCTCGCCTCCATCGAGACGCTGCTGAGGCTGAGCAGGCTGCCCAGGCGCGAGCCCAAGACCTTCGAGGGCTTCGACTTCTCCAGGATCCAGGGCCGGGACGCGGCCGCGCTGGGCAAGCTCCCGTCGCTGGCCGACCTCTACGCGCACCGCAACGTCGCCTTCGTCGGGCCCGGCGGCATAGGGAAGACGCACCTCGCGCAGGCCTACGGGCGCGAGTGCTGCATGCGGGGGCTCAAGACCTACTACATAAAGGCGACCGAGCTCAGGAACAGGTTCCAGAAGGCCGTCCAGCGGGGAAACACCTCGCGGGTCGTCTCCTCGCTCGTCAAGCCGTCGTGCCTCATCGTGGACGAGGTGGGGAGATGCGTCTACGACAGGCCGTGCACCGACCTGTTCTTCGATGTCGTCGACAGGCGCTACGAGAAGGAGGGGCCGAACGCGATGGTCCTCACGAGCAACATCGCCCCGAGCGGGTGGGATGAGTTCTTCACGGGCGACGACACGCTCCTCTGCGCCCTCGACAGGCTGTTCGACAAGGCGTCGGTGTTCGTGATGCGGGGCCCGAGCTACCGCGGCAGGGGGCTCGACACCTACTCGGTGGAGGCCGTCCCCCAGGCGGTGAAGGTGAGGGGGATCCAGCCCGAGGGGATGTAGGAATGCGATAGGAAAGTCATAGATGCGGGCGTGTTGGCTAAAATGGGTCGGCCGGGATTGGTCAATCTCGGCCGACTATATTTGGCTAAATTATTCCGGCGCTAACACTTTTACGACGCAGACTTTTGCCTGCGCGTCTGGGAGGCGGGCTACCGTACCATCTTTACGCCCTATGCCGAGCTGTACCACTACGAGTTCACCTCGCGCGGCAGGGAAGAGGCCAACGAGGAAAAGCTGCGCCGCTGGAAGCGCGAACAGGCCCTGTTCATGCAGCGCTGGCCGGAGTTCTTCTTCAACGGCGACCCCTGACTCGGGCCAAATCTATCTGCCGAGAACGAGTACTTCTCGCTTTAGCGCGAAGTGATGCCAAGATTCGGCAAAGTATCCTCAAGAGTCGCAAGGGCGGTGGGGTTCAAATACTCCTCGTTCAAGTGGCTCTTGTCATATCGAAAACGTGTGTCTCGTGAGCATTCGACGAGTTCTGCAGTAAAGAATTTCTCCCAGCTAAAGAACTCTGAGCTTTCGATATGTTCAGCGGGATTAAGTAGCATCTCCTTAATGTGTTTGCTGTTGAATAATCCCGAATTCAACACGAGCCATTCAAACGATTCCGGCAGAAATAGCTTGATGTTCTTTCGGCGCTGTAGTGCTGTTGCTTCTGCAATTTCTGGTCCAAAGGCGGCGCCGTCGGCAATCACGAGGATATCGTTTTCCGGTGCGTCCGTAATGCAGTTGCAAATATTTGATTTTCCACCCGCGCTGATGCACTTAATGTTGCTCTTTTTGCATAGCAAACTGAAGAATTCGTAGCCCGAATTTGTGTCCTCGACGATGACAAGCTCGGGCTTCTCGCCTCTAAATTCAGTATCACCGTAAATGCGATATGTAGAGGTATAGACACGAGAATAAACGGGATACTTCGTTGTGGTTCGGTTGGTGTTCTTAAGACCGTAGACTTCATCAACGCTATAGGGCAGTTGGCGCAGTGACTCTCTGGCGACGATTACGTAGTAGTTTGAGCTACGTTTTGCTTCATGGGCAAATTCTCTTGATCGAACAAAAGTATTACCCTCATCAATAAAAACAATGCTGCTGGAAATCTCTTGGAGATCCCTGCGCCAATTCTTTCCAGCTATTGTCTTACAGGGAACTTTGCAACTTACTGTTACGCCGCTTTGTGGCCCTAATTCTTCGTGAGCAGCCACCATAT
>JAIIUG010000135.1:0-3778 GCA_022739635.1 Collinsella sp.
CTGCAATGTGATAACCACGGACGCGCCCCTGCTTTGAAACTGAAGAGGGGCTTTTAGGCGCGTGCTGCTTGGGCGATGCCGGCCTTGGCGTTTGCGCGTTTGCCGGCGAGTTCGCAAAAAATCGCGCCGCCGATGATAAGCGCGGCGCCCATCAGGCGGACCGGTGTTATGGCTTCGCCCAAAAGGGCAACGGAGAACACGACGGCCGAAAGCGGCTCGAGGTAGCCGACGACCGCGACGGTCTGGACGGGCAGCTTGGCGACAGCACTAAAGTAGAGCAGGCAGCCGATGCCGGTGTTGACGACGCCGAGCATGGCGACGGCGCGCCAATCGATGCCGGCGGCAATGCTGGGGGAGAGGAACGAGGGGGCGCCCTGTGTGAGGAGCGTAAGGACCAGCGCGGTCATAAAGGCGGCGCTCACCTGGAGCGCGGAGTTTTCGAGGCCTTCGACGTGTGGCGCACCCTTGCTAGCGATGACCATCAAGGCGTAGCAGAAGGCCGAGGCGATGCCGCAAGCGATACCCGCAATGGGCATATTGCCGCCTAGACCTTGTGCCGCAATGAGAAAGGCGCCGCAGGCAACGGCGATAAACCCGGCGATTTTGCCGCCGGTCAGCTTTTCGCCAAAAATGAGCGGGGAGAGGGCCATAACGATGATGGGGCCGCAGTAATACAACAGCGAGGAGATGCCAACGCCGATCGTCTGATAGGCGCGGAACAGGAAAATCCAGCTGGCGCCCAGCGCGGCGCCCGAGACGATGAGCGCTGCGACTTCGCGGGGGCGAGATGGCGCCTGCAGGTTATGGCGCTTGGTTATGAAGAGGATGGCGGCAAGGGTGAGAGCGCCCAAAAACGTGCGCAACAGTACGATATCGGAGCTCGGCAGCGCGATGGCAGCGGCGATGATGCCGTTGGAGCCAAACAATAGCAATGCTGCTAAGTACGTAAACAGTCCGTTGTTCATGTGCTGACATCTCCTCTATATCCGAGCATGTTCACTATGGGTGAGGTGGCTTTAGAAGAAAAGCGAATATAATGCATGGATAACATGACAAAAACTCATGTAAAGGTGGAGGGATGCCGTGGAAACGAATATTCAAAAGATGCAAGTGCTGCTCGAGACGGTGCGTGCCGGCAGCTTTACGCATGCTGCAGAGCGGCTGAGCTATTCGCAGTCGGGCGTGAGCCGCATGGTGGGCGACCTTGAGGCAGACTGGGGTTTTAAGGTGCTTGATCGCAGCCGCGAGGGCGTGGTGCTTTCTGCCGACGGGCGGCAGGTCATGCCGGCAGTCGAGGCGTTATGCGAAGAGTTTGGCCGCCTGCAGCGACGCGTGGACGAGATGCGGGGGCTCATGCGTGGCAAGATCTGTATCGGTACATTCTCGAGTGTGGCGACCCATGTACTGCCGCCGGTGATCGCGCGGTTTCGCGCTGATCACCCGGAAGTCGATTACGAGCTGCTGATGGGTGATTACTCCGAGATTGAGCAATGGGTGGCGGAAGGCCGCTGCGACCTGGGCTTTATTCCGCGCGAGCCACGCGGCGCCGGTATGGCGTCGCGGCCGTTGGTGCAAGACGAGCTGATGGCCGTGGTGCCAGCGGACTCCTCGCTTGCCACCGCGGAGGTCGTTTGCCTTGCCGATTTGGCCAACGAGCAGTTTATTCTGCTGGAACGCGGTAGCGACGACGAGATTACGCCGCTGTTTCGCCGCGCGGGTCTGGCGGTGCGTTCTAAGCTATCGACCTGGGATGATTATGCGATTATGGCCATGGTCGAGGACGGTCTGGGCGTGAGTATTCTTCCGGCGCTCATCTTGCGCCGCTGTCAGTTCGATGTCGCCGTGCGTCCGCTCGAGGGACATCCCCATCGGCAGATCAACGCGATATATCGCACGGCTGACGTTTCGCTTGCCGCCGCTCGATTCCTTGAATATCTCTAAACGCGTGCGCGTCATTGTCCGCCTTGGGCAAATCTCGGAGTTCGGTACGTTTTCTTGTGAAATTGAACTTCCGAATAAGGTACGGCGCTATACTGCTGCCTAAATTGAACTTAGGTTCAATTCGTGTTCTATAAATTGAACTTTGCCAGCAAGGAGGTTCTAATGTCCCAAGAGACGTTTAGCGATCGCCTGCGACAGACCATGTCCGATCGCGACGTTCGCCAGTCGGACGTAATCCGCGCATCGGAGATGCTCGGAAAAAAACTCGGCAAGAGTCAGATGAGCCAATATGTGAGCGGCAAGACGATCCCGCGGCGCGATGTGGCAGAGCTGCTCGCTCGTATTTTGGAGGTCGATGTTTCCTGGCTGCTCGCCGGTGACGCCGATCAAGGCGAGGAATCATCGCCTCGCAACGTGCCCAAGCCCGAACCCCATCCCTCAGCTCAAATTCCAAGGAGCACCACCATGCGTACTTTTTCTAAATCCACCAAGCTCGATAACGTCCTGTATGACGTGCGCGGCCCCGTCGTCGACGAGGCCGCCCGTATGGAGGACGAGGGCGAGCGTATTCTCAAGCTCAACATCGGTAATCCGGCGCCCTTTGGTTTCCGCACGCCCGATGAGGTCATCAAGGACATGCGCCAGCAGCTGCCCGACTGCGAAGGCTATTCCAACTCGCGTGGCCTGTTCTCCGCGCGCAAGGCAATCATGCAGTACTCGCAGATCAAGGGCCTGCCCAATGTTCAGATGGAGCACATCTACACGGGCAACGGCGTGTCCGAACTCATTCAGCTTTCGATGAACGCGCTGCTCGACAATGGCGACGAGATTCTGATCCCCAGCCCCGACTATCCGCTCTGGACGGCGTGCGCAACCCTTGCCGGCGGTCATCCCGTTCACTATCTGTGTGATGAGCAAGCGGATTGGTATCCCGACCTGGAGGATATGGAGTCCAAGATCACGAGCGCGACCAAGGCCCTCGTCATCATCAACCCCAACAACCCCACGGGTTCGGTCTATCCGCGCGAGGTACTCGAGGGCATCGTTGAGATCGCGCGCAGGCACCAGCTCATGATTTTTGCCGATGAGATCTACGACCGCCTGTGCATGGACGGCTACGAGCACGTCTCGATTGCCTCGCTCGCTCCCGACCTGCCCTGCGTCACCTTTAGCGGCCTTTCCAAGTCGCACATGATCGCGGGCTATCGTATTGGCTGGATGGTGCTTTCGGGTAACCAGCGCTGCATGAGCGACTTTATTATGGGCATCAACATGCTCTCGAACATGCGCCTGTGCTCCAACGTGCCGGCTCAGTCAATCGTCCAGACGGCGCTCGGCGGCCATCAGTCTGTTAACAACTACATCCGCCCCGGCGGTCGTGTCTACGAGCAGCGCAACTTTGTGTATGAGGCACTCAACAAGATCGACGGCATCTCGGTGGTCAAGCCGCGTGCGGCGTTCTATATCTTCCCCAAGATGGATGTTAAAAAGTTCAACATCACCGATGACGAGCAGTTCGCTCTTGACCTGCTGCACGAGAAGAAGATCCTGATCACGCGCGGCGGCGGCTTCAACTGGGCTGAGCCTGACCACTTCCGCATCGTGTACCTGCCGCGCATGGAAGTGCTCAAAGAGTCGCTCGAAGACCTCGCCGACTTCTTCGATCATTACCGCCAGTCGTAGGGGATTAAGTATCTGGCGCCGCAAGAATCGAGGCGTCGCAGGATAGACATACGACAGCGAGCGAGCCGCATTTGCGCCAAGGTGACGTGAAATGAGAGGGCGCTGACCTTCTGGTCGCGCCCTCGAAATTGAACGTCAGATTGGCGTGAATGCG
>JAIIUG010000136.1:0-3613 GCA_022739635.1 Collinsella sp.
CACGTTGGAAATCATCATGAGCGAGTTCATGATCAGCAGCACGTAGCTCATAAAGCCCGTGAGCGAGCCCACGCCCAAGCGACCTTCGATGATCATGCGGCCGCCAATCCACAGGATCGAGAGCGCAGCCACATACATCGAGAGTTGGAACACCGGCAGGTTGAGCACGGCGGTGCCGAAGGTCTTGGTCGCCGTGCCGGCGAGTTCGGTATTGACGGTGTCGAACTTGTCGCACTCGTGCTCGGCGCGCACGTAAGCCTTCACGGCGCGCACGGCGGTAAGGTCCTCTTGCACCACGCCGTTGAGGTGGTCCATCGAGGTCTGGAGTTGGCGGTAGAGCGGGCTCACGCGCACGGTAATGATACCGAGCACGATGGCGAGCATCGGCAGAATTACGGCAAAGACCGCCGCGAGTTCGCGCGAGAGTGCAAAAGCGTAGACGAGGCCCATGACCAGATTTACCGGCCCGCGCACCATGGGGCGGAAGCCGTTACCTACGGCGTTTTGAATAACGGTGATGTCGGTGGTCATGCGAGTGACCAGCGAGCTGGCGTCGTAGTTGTCCAGATTGCCAAAAGCGAGCGTCTGGATCTTGCGATACTCGGCCTCACGCAAGTTAGCGCCCAGCCCCGAGGCAACGCGAGCAGACGTGCGCGCATAGCCCAAGCCAAGTGCCAGCGAAAATGCGGCGCACACCAGCATATACGCACCCTGCAACAGCATGTAGTTGATGTCGCCCGCGGGCACGCCCACATCGATGATATTTGCCATGATGACCGGGATAAACAGCTCGAGCGCCGTCTCGGCCGTCACAAAGAGCACGCCGAGTATGGCATCGCGGCGGTATGCCCCCAGATAGGAAAACAGAATCTTGAGATTGCGCACGCAGGTTCATCCCCCATCAAACGTTGTTCGCAAACCCACGTATTATGGCGCGCCGTGCGGCGGTGTCAAGTGCTCCGAAATCGATTTCTGCAAGGCTAGTACAGGCACCATGCTCACAGGGCGCGCCCCTGTATTCAATTGAAAATGAACACGAGCGTGACTTTTTCGCCCCGCTGCCAACACAAACCTTGACTCTACAATCGTTGTAGGGTTTTCACTACACTGGTACGTAAACGAATCAAGCCAGAAAGTGCCCCGACCATGGAACACGACCTCACACGCGGCAATGTCCTCAAGACCATCACGGTCTTTGCCCTGCCTTATATGCTCTCGTACTTTTTGCAGATGCTCTACGGCATGGCCGACCTGTACATGATGGGACAGTTTAGCGGTGCCGCCGGCATCACCGCCGTGGGCAACGGCGCGCAGACGCTCTATATCATTACCGTGACGCTCGTGGGCCTGGCCATGGGAACGACGGTCATCGTCGGCCACGCCGTGGGCTCGCGCCGGTTTGACCGCGCCGAGACCGCCATCGGCAACACCATCACGCTCTTTATGGGTGTCTCGGTGGTGCTGGCCGCTGTCCTGCTCGCACTGTGCCCGCAGATCGTGGCGCTCATTGGCACGCCGGCCGAGGCGGTCGAAGGCACCGCCGCCTACCTGCGCATCTGCTTTATCGGCATTCCCTTTATCGCCGCGTACAACATCCTCTCGGCCATCTTTCGCGGGCTGGGCGATTCGCGCTCGCCCATGTACGTGATTGGCGTGGCGTGCATCATTAATATCGCGCTTGATTTTCTGTTTATCGGCCACATGGGGCTCGGCCCCGTGGGTGCAGCGCTCGGCACGGTGACCGCGCAGACGGCCAGCGTTGCCCTCGCGCTTGTGTGGCTCAAGAGCCGTCGCACGAACATCCACGTTAAGCGCAGCGACCTGCGCCCCCAGCCCGAGGTGCTCGGCAGCATTCTTAAGATCGGCGTGCCCGTGGCCGTGCAGGACGGCTGCATCCAGGTGGCGTTTATGTTTATCACCGTCATCGCCAACCACCGTGGCCTGGTCGACGCCGCCGCCGTGGGCCTGGTCGAGAAGATGATCAGCTTTTTGTTCATTGTGCCAAGTTCTATGGGCGCCACCGTCAGCGCACTCACGGCGCAAAATGCCGGCGCGGGCAAGGGCGACCGCGCGCGTCAGGTGCTCAAGGACGCCATGACGATCTCGGTGGTGTACGGCTGTCTCATCACGGTGCTGATGTGGCTGGTGGCGCCGGCGTTTATCGGCTTTTTTGCCAAGGACCCCGCGGTAGTCGCAGCCGGTACCGGCTATATGCACAGTTATATTTTCGACGCGATTTTTGCCGGCATCCACATTTGCTTTAGCGGTTTTTTCGCTGCGTATGGCAAGAGCTACATCGGCTTTGCGCACAACGTGCTGGCCGTGGCGCTCATTCGCGTGCCGGGCGCGTGGCTGCTGTCGAATGCCTATTCCGATACGTTGTTTCCCATGGGTATCGCCTCGCCGTGTGGATCGATTCTGTCGGCGGTCATCTGCGTTGTCGCGTTTACCGTACTCAACCGGCGCGGGGCTTTTGACAAACTGGTAGCGTAGCGAGGCGACGCATGCCTAGCACCTCTCCCCTGTTTTTACCGAAAGGAGCGGTCCTGTGACCGACATGCCAAGCGAACACACCGAGGGCCTGCTCCGCATTGGCGAGGTGGCGCGCCTGCTCAATTTGAGCGTGGGCACACTGCGTCATTACGAGCAGATGGGGCTGTTAGAGCCGGCATATGTCGATCCGGCGAGTGGGTACCGCTACTACGGATCGCGACAGCTCTCCACCCTCAACACCATCGGCAACCTGCGCGTTCTCGACTTGCCGTTGGCGCAAATTCGCGAGTTTGTCACTACGCGCGATATGGATTTGATGCAACGGCAACTGACCAAGCAACAGGAGTTAATTGAGCACAGGCGGCATGAGTTGGAGCGCATGTCGCGCAAGATTGACCAGCGGCTTGCCTTGCTTCATGGCGCTTTGAATGCTGATCTCGACGCCATTAGCGAAATCGAGGAACCCGAACTTCGCTGCGCCGCGCTGCACGAGCGCGTCAATCCCACCGACGCCTATTCGCTGGGATGGCATATCCGCCAGCTTCAGCAGGGACAGCACGAAACCTTTGCCTATCTGGGCAATCTGGGTGTGGGCATCGCGCCCGAGCGCCTGGCCGCCGGCGACTTTGATGGCTACGACGAGGTCTTCCTGCTGCTCGATGACACCGATGATTACCTGGGCGATGTTGAGACGCGACCTGCCGCGCGCTGCCTGACCATAAGCTTCCGCGGCACGCACGGGCAAGCAGCCCCGCGCTACGAGCAGCTGCTCGGCTACATGCACGAACACGATCTGGCACCCGCCGGCCCCTCGCGCGAGATTGCCCTCATCGACGACATCATCAGCGATGATCCGGCAACCTACGTAACGCAGATCACGGTGCCCGTTGCCCCAGCAAAGTAAAAACCGCCCGGAAGGCATCGTGCTTCCGAGCAGTTTTACTCCTCCGGGATCGGAAACGCCCGGATGAACTCTGCGGGCGAGAAGGTCTTGATGGTCGAGCGTACAAACGCGGCACGATCACGCGTGATGATAAAGTCCACGCCGGCACGCTCGGCCATCGCACGGATACAGCCGTCCTCAAAGTCCGGCTCATCGGAATAGGCGGAGATAAAACAA
>JAIIUG010000137.1:0-3583 GCA_022739635.1 Collinsella sp.
ATCGTAAAGAAAATCGAGAGCGCGCGGTTGATAGCCTTATCGCGTTTCATTACTGCTGCACCTCCTTGGACCTCGTGGCCTTAAGCTGAATCATAGAGATAGCGACGACCAGGATGCAGAAGATGACTGCCTTGGCCTGGCCAATGCCCTGCCATGCGATGCCGGCACGCGAGTAGAACGTGTTGTAGATGTTCAGGGCGAGCATCTCGGTGGAGTGCGCAGGAGCGCCGCCGGTAAGGGCGAGGTTCTGGTCGAACAGCTTAAAGCCGTTGGTGATGGACAGGAACAGGCAGATGGTGATGGTCGGCATCAGGTTAGGGATCTTAACCTTCCAAAACGTCTGCCATGCCGTAGCACCGTCGACCTTGGCGGCCTCGATGTAGTCGGACGGAATGGACTGCAGACCGGCGATGTAGATGATCATCATGTAGCCGACCTGCTGCCACAGGGTCAGGATGATAAGGCCCCAGAAGCCAGCAGCAGAGTTAAGGGCGATGAGCTGGGCGCCCACGTTGGAGAGCAGGCAGTTAATCAGAATCTGCCAAATGTAGCCCAGCACGATACCGCCGATGAGGTTCGGCATAAAGAAGATCGTACGGAAGATGTTGGTGCCCTTGAGTGCCTTGCGGGTGAGCGCCTGCGCGATGGCCAGCGCGATCACGTTGATGAGCACCGTCGACAGGAAGGCAAACGCCACGGTAAAGAAGAACGACGTGGAAAACTGCGGATCGGACAGTGCGCGCACATAGTTCTCGATACCGACAAAATGCGCGTTGTTGATGGTAATAAACTGGCAGAACGAGAGGTAGAAGCCCTGGATAAAGGGGATCACGAACCCGATCATAAACGCCAGGCACGTGGGCAGCATAAAGAGCGGCCACCAGCGCTTGAGTGCTTTGCCCATAGAAGGGTCCTTTCAATATGCAGGGGGCGGGCAAACCAACGTCTGCCCGCCCCCTGTCGCTAATCAGATAGCTTGGGCAGCAACTGCTTACTCGGAAGCAGCCTTCTCGGTCTTCCAGCCATCAACGAAGGCGTTCTTGACGCCGTCCCACTTGCTGTTATCGGCAGCGTAGGCAATCAGGGCCTGCTTGAGGTTCTTCTTCCACTCCTCAGAGGGGATGTAGACGAAGTCCCAAGCGACGGTCTTCTTGCCGTCCTTGGCCATGGCAACGGCCTGCTGCGAGAAGACGTTGGTGGTCTCCTTAGCGCTCTTGAACGGGGCGGTCAGACCCATCTTGTCAGCGATGATGCTGGTGGCGGTGTCAGAAGTGACGCACCAATACATGAAGTCCTCGGTGGCCTTCTGAGCATCCTCGGAAGCCTGGGAGCTCACGCACCAGTAGTTCTCGCCGCCGGAGCACAGGCCCTGGTTCTCCTCGCCGTCAACGCCGATGTAGATCGGCAGCATGCCGAGCTGGTCGTCGGTCATGCCGGCCTTGGTGAGATCAGCATAGGCCCAAGAGCCGTTCTGATAGAAGACGGCCTTGCCGGTTGCGAACTCGTTGGTGGCGTCGTCGCCGGTCTTGGAGGCAAGCTGCGAAGGATCGCAGGTGGAGTCGGTGATATACAGGTCGAAGATCTGCTTAAAGTTGTCGAGATACTCGCCCTTGATCTCGTCGTCCTCCTGGTTGTGCTCCTTCTCGAACTCGTAGTAGAGCGGGAGGTTGGCGAGGTGGGTAGTGTAGCGCCAGCTGGAAGAGTCATCCATACCGGCGGAAGTGAAGGCACCGTCAACGCCGAGCTCGTCCTTGCGGGCCTGGATGTCATCGGCGCAAGCCTTCAGCTTGTCGAAGGAGTTGATGTCCTCGGCCTTGTAGCCGGCCTTCTCGAGGAGCTCCTTGTTGTAGATGATGCCGTAGCTCTCCTGAACCCAGTCGATACCCAGATCCTTACCGTCGGACTGCAGCGCCAGGGAGTCATCGATGAGCTCACCGCGGAGCTTGGTGTCGGACAGGTCGGCGCAGTAATCCTTCCAGTTCTTAAGACCGGTGGGGCCGTTGACCTGGAACAGGGTCGGAGCGGAGCTCTTGGACATCTCGGACTTGAGCTTCTCCTCGTAGGTGTTGGAGGCGGCGGTCACGATCTTGACCTCGACGCCCTTCTCCTCCTTGTACGCCTTGGCGATCTCCTTCCACTCCTTGTCGACCTCGGGCTTGAACTGGAGGAAGTAGACCTCGGCGGCGTCACCAGAGGCAGCAGAGCCGGAGCCAGCGGAGCCACCGCAGCCCACGAGGCCCAGACCAAGAACCGCAGCCGCGGAACCAGCAAAGCCCAGGAACTGCCTTCTGCTCATTTCGTTCTTCATTACAATCCACCCTTTCACACCGTGGCGGCACCCTTTGCCGCCGCCTTCGGAGATTGGCTTGGGGACTTGGCCCCTTTTGCTGATTTGTACAATACGCTATTTGGCTAGTTGTTTGAACAAGTATTACTAGAGCGGTAGAAAACCTTCGGTGAACGGTAATTTCAACTTGATACTTGACAAGTTTTGTATAAACAATTATTTGTTATCGGATGCAGAAAAAACGCCCGGTCAAGCCGATGCATCATCGGTTTGACCGGGCGTTTTCGCTTTGAGGGCATGAGCCTCGTCAGGCTGCGAGCTAGCCGGCTATCGCTTGGAGTTGACGCGGTAGTGGAAGATCTCGGGATGCGTGCGGGCGTGCGTGACCTCGAACAAGATGCCGTCCGAGGTGTACGACTGGCTCTCCATGACGGCGACACAGTTGTATTTGCCAAGGTCCAAGTAGCTGCAGTCCTCATCGTTGGCAAGCTCGACACTCACCGTACGACGGCTCGCCATCACTTTGACACCGCACTTGTGCTCCAGATAGCCGTAGATAGAATCCGCCGCGATCTCGGGGGTCAGGCCCTTGGCGATCGAAGCCAAAAAATAGCCATGGTCCACCTGGCGCGCGCTGCCGTTGAGGCTTCGAACACGCACTACGCGAATCAGCTCCTCGCCCACCTTAAAGCCCAGGCGACGAGAGAGTTGCTCAGTGCAAATCAAATGTTCAAAAGACTTGACCTCGGTCGATGCGACGGCATTGTTGCGTTTTGCGAACTCGCCAAACGACTCAACCTCTTCGAGTGCGCCGAGCATGTCGGTTTCGCCCTTGAGCCAAATAACGCGCACGCCCTTGCCGTGTATAGGCTGCACAAACATCTGGTCGGCCAGCATGCTCAAGGCGCGTCGAACGGTATTGCGCGTGCAGCCAAACTCCGCGGTCAGCTCGGCCTCGGTCGGCAGCATCTCCTGGAACGCATAGGTCCCATTAATGATGCGCGAGCGTATTTCTCGGTAGATTCCTTCGTATATCGCTTTTGGCATGACTTCACCTCTAATGAATATGTATGGCTAGGCACGATAGCATTTCTTAAAGTTGCTCAAATCGATTATCGGTAAAGCACGGATTATTTACCGTCGACGGCCCCCCGAAACCCAAATCGGGCCGAATCAAAACCGTCAATGCGGCAAGCAGCCAGTCCTCTACAATGAGTTCATTGTTTAAACGTTCTTGCTCGCACAGCATGTTGCATCCGGAAGGCATATTATGCTGCAGAAAATCCAACGTTTTGG
>JAIIUG010000020.1:0-26861 GCA_022739635.1 Collinsella sp.
GGTCGCTATATCGAGTTCTTTACCGAGTGCGCCAAAGAGGGCACGCCCACGGTCTACCTGTGCTTTACCTCGGCGCTGTCGTCGAGCTACAACTCCGCGTGCCAGGCGGCGGACGCCGTACGCGCCGAGTATCCCGAATTTGAGCTGTACGTGGTCGACAACGCTCTGCCCTGTGCGACCGGCGAGCTCTTGGCGCTCGAGGCCGTCCGCCAACGCTCGGCGGGACTCACCGCCAAGCAGCTGGTTGACTGGGCAAACGAGGCCAAGACCTATGTCCACGGCTACTTTACGCTCGAGAGCTTTGACGCGCTGGCTGCCGGCGGCCGCATTCCGCCCGCGGCGGCACAGCTCACGGCAAAGCTCGACGTCAAACCCGAGCTGTCCTACGACCTGGCTGGCTCGCTATCGCTGATCGGCGTCAACCGCGGCCGCAAGAAGGCACTCAAGTCCATCCTCAAGTCGTTCCGCGAGAACTATGTGCCCGACCGCACCATGCCCATCGCCATCATGACGGCCGATGCCGAAAAGGACGGCGACTGGCTCGAAGCCGCCATCCGCAAGGAGGAGGGCTGCGCCGACGTCACGGTCATTCGCAGCTCCGTAGGCCCCACCATCGGCTCGCACGTGGGTCCCGGCATGGTGGCCTGCGCGTTTTGGGGCAAGAACCGCGCCGAGAAAGCCTCGCTTTCCGACCGCATCGCGCGCCGTGTACGCGGCGAGTAGACAGGCGCTACGACCACGGGCGCCCCGCAGCTCAAGCGCTGGCGCTGAGTATTCAACCTAGTAATAACACCCAACCCAAAAGGAAAGGTTTCATGGCAAACAAGCTCTCCGTCGCATTCATCGGCACCGGAATCATGGGTGCCCCCATCGCCGACCACATTCTGGACGCCGGCTATCCCGTCACGGTCAACAACCGCACCAAGTCCAAGGCCGCAGCGCTTATCGAGCGCGGTGCCGTCTGGGCCGATACGCCGGCCGATGCCGCGGCGAACGCCGATGTCGTCTTTACCATGGTGGGCTATCCCTCCGAGGTCGAGGAACTCTACCTGGCGGGCGACGGCCTGCTCGCGTGCACCAAGCCGGGCGCGGTCTTGATCGACCTCACCACGAGCTCGCCCGAGCTCGCCCGTGACATTGCCGAGGCCGCCCAGGTTTCTGGTCGCATGGCGTTTGACTGCCCCGTCACCGGCGGCGAGTCGGGCGCTATCGCCGGTACGCTCACGGCTATCGTGGGCGCTACCGAGAACGACATCGCGCCGGTCCGCGACATCCTTGCCACCTTTGCGGCCAACATCTGCTGCTTCGACGGCGCCGGCAAGGGCCAGGCTGCCAAGCTCGCCAACCAGGTGTCGCTGGGCGCCTGCATGGTCGGCATGGCAGACGCCATGGCATTTGCCGAGCTGAGCGGCCTTGACCTGGAGAAGACCCGCCAGATGATCCTGGGCGGTACCGGCAAGTCCGGTGCCATGGAGAGCCTGGCGCCCAAGGCGCTCGACGGCGACTACAAGCCCGGCTTTATGGTCGAGCACTTCATTAAGGACCTGCGCCTGGCCCTTGCCTACGCCGACGACCGCGAGCTCGCGCTGCCCGGTGCCGACGTGGCCTTTACGCTCTACGACATGCTCGACGCCATCGGTGGTGCCAAGCTGGGCACCCAGGCCATCACGGTCCTCTACAAGGAGGAGGCCGACGCCATCGCCGCCGGTCTGGACTGGTCGCAGTATCGCCCCGAGGAGCACGGTGCCCACGAGGACGGCTGCGGTTGCGGCGAGCACGGCGAGGACCATGAGTGCGGTTGTGGCCATCACCACGGCGAGGACCACGAGTGCTGCGGCGGCCACGGCCATGATGACGGCCACGAGTGCTGCTGCGGCCACCATCACGAGGAGTAGCGCCCATGAGCTGGACGTTCGTGGTGCTTGCGCTGCTGCTCTTTCTCTTTGCGATCTACATCGGCTTTTTGTGCGGCCAGTGGGCGTGCGAAAAGCGCGTCATCACCAAGCGCGACTACTGGATCGCCAACTTTGCGGGTGCGGCGGCAGTCGTCCTGCTGACCTGGGTGTTTTCGCTGTTCCCGCTGGTTCAGTTTGCGCCGATCGGCTGGCTCGGCGGCTTTATCGCCGGTCTTAAGATGAGCTTTGGCGAGTCCGTTGGCCCGTGGCGCAAGCACGACGAGGTCTTTAACGTCAACAAGGCCCATCGCGCCGCCGCCGACGCGGGCGACGCCGAGGAGCGCCGCCGCGCGCGTCGCAATGGCGCGGCCGACCGACAGCTCATCTCGGTCACCGATGACAGCAAGGGTGCTGGCAAGCACGCTAAGAAATAGTAAGAAGAGGTAACTATGGCAGAAAATAAAGACGAACAGCTCACCGACGAGGAGCTGGCACAGCTTCAGCTGGCAGAGGAGAATGAGAACGCCGTCGACCGCCTGGTCCAAGAGCTCGGCTGCCCCACGCGCCGCATCCGCCAGTTTGCCGCCCGTGTGCTGCACCTGCTTGCCGAGCGCGATCCGCAGCGCGTCGTGCCCTGCGTGCCAGCGCTGATCGAGGCGCTCGACCGCCCCGAGGCACAGACCCGCTGGGAGGCGCTCGATGCCCTGGCGGCGCTCGCCACCACCTGCCCCGAGCAGATGGAGGACGCCTTTGAGGGCGCCGAGACCGCGCTGTTCGACGAGATTTCCTCCACGCTGCGCTATGCCGCCTTCCGCCTGCTGTGCGTGTGGGGCGCCACGAGTGTCGAGCGTTCGCGCGAGGCTTGGCCCATCCTGGACGAGGCCATCCAGTGCTACCACGGCGACCTTGAGTATCGCGATATGCTCGGGTGCCTGTACGAGTTTGGCCAGGGCGAGATTGACGCCGAGGTCGCCGAGAAGCTCGCGCTGCGCCTTAAGTTCGATGCCGAGAACGGCAAGGGTAGCTATCTCAAAGCCCGTTCGAGCGAGATTTGCGAAATGCTTGTTAAACGCTTTGACTTGGATCTCTCCAAAAAGAAGAAGCGTGCTAGCGTTAAAAAATCTGACGACGCCGAAAACGAGGAGTAACAGATTATGGCGCACGATGTAGTCCTGATTCCCGGTGACGGTATCGGTCCCGAGATTACGCGGGCCATGCGCCGCGTGGTCGAGGCCACCGGGGTCCAGATCAACTGGAACGTCCAGGAGGCCGGTGCCGGCGTCATGGACGAGTTTGGCACGCCGCTGCCCCAGCACGTGCTCGATGCGGTCGCCGAGACCAAGGTTGCCATCAAGGGTCCCATCACCACGCCGGTCGGCACGGGTTTCCGCAGCGTTAACGTCGCCCTGCGCAAGCATTTTGACCTGTACGCCTGCGTGCGCCCCTGCCTGTCGCAGCCGGGCGACGGCTCGCGCTTCCGCGACGTCGACCTGGTCATCGTGCGCGAGAACACCGAGGACCTCTACGCCGGCATCGAGTTCGATGAGGGCACTGCCGAGGTCGAGGAGCTCTCGCAGCTCGTTGAGCGCTCGGGCCAGAAGACCTTTGCCGCCGATTCCGCCATTTCAATTAAGCCCATCTCCATCGCCAAGAGCCGCCGTATTGTGGAGTACGCCTTTGAGTACGCCCGCCGCTGCGGCCGCAAAAAGGTGACGGCCGTGCATAAGGCCAACATCATGAAGGCGACCGACGGCCTGTTCCTGCGCGTGGCGCGCGAGGTGGCCGCCAACTATCCCGATATCGAGTTCAACGACAAGATCGTTGACGCTACCTGCATGGGCCTGGTCCAGAACCCCAACGACTTCGATGTCCTGGTGTTGCCCAACCTGTACGGCGACATCGTGAGCGACCTGTGCGCCGGTCTGGTAGGCGGCTTAGGCATGGCCCCCGGCTCCAACATCGGTGCCGAGTGCGCCATCTTCGAGGCAACGCACGGCTCTGCGCCCGATATCGCTGGCCAGGATATCGCCAACCCCACGGCCGAGATTCTCTCTGCTGCGATGATGCTCGATCACCTGGGCGAGAACGACGCTGCCAATCGCATCCGTGCCGCCGTGTCTGCCACGCTCGACGAGGGCGAGCAGGTTACCGGTGACGTGCGTCGTGCCCAGACCGGCTCCGTCGAGGGGGCCGTGGGCACGCAGGCCTTTGCCGATGCCGTTATCGCGCACCTGGCCTAAGACATGCAGGCTGCAAATGCCTAAATAGTACTTAAGTGTTTGCGTATAACCTAAGAATCAATACGCCCGGCACTCTGTCGGGCGTATTCTATTGAGGACTATGTTTCCTAACAAGGAGTAACTGATATGGGTCTGATTCAAAAGAAGGACGAGAAGGACGAGATCGACGGCATCCAGATCATCGAGCGCGGCGAAGGCCCCGACGGTGACGAGGACGAGAAGATCGATCTGGTCGCTGGCACGTCTGCCGAGCATATTGCTGCCGGTACGACGGCCGAGGAGGAGGACGCCCGTCTGGAGGCTCAGATTGCCGCGGATGCCGCTGACGAGAATTTGATGCCCGAGGCCCAAGATGAGGACGACGATATCCTGGGTTCCGACGAAGACGACCACGCATCCAAGCACAAGAAGACGATGATCGCCGCCTTCGTGGTTGCCGTCGTTATCGCTGCCGTGGTCGGCTTCTTTATTGGCAATGGCGGCTTTGGCGGCAAGGGTGTCGGCTCGTCGACCCTGACCGAGGACCAGCTCGATTCGACCGTGGCAAGCTATAGCTACAACGGCAAGAAGAGCGACATCACCGCGCGCGAGGCCATCGAGAGCCAGTACAGCCTCGATACCGTCAAGGATAGCGATGGCAACTACACCGCTCCTTCTGCCGATGTCATCCTGTCCTACGTGCGCAACAAGATCCTGCTCGATGCCGCCGAGGACGAGGGCATTACCGTCTCCTCTAAGGAGATGAAGAAGTACGCCGAGGATTCCATCGGCACTTCGGACTACAAGACCATGGCCACGCAGTATGGCGTGTCCAAGGACCAGGCCAAGCAGATCGTCCGCCAGTCCGCGACGCTGCAGAAGCTCTACAAGAAGAAGGTGGGCGATAGCTCCGCAAGCATGCCGACCGCCCCAACCGAGCCTTCTGACGGCAACGAGGAGACCGCGAGCAAGGATTACGCCGACTACATCATCAACCTTGCCGGTGACGAGTGGGATAGCGAGAAGGGCACCTGGAAGGACGCCGATGGCACCTACGCTAAGGCGTTCGCCGACGATGCCTTTACGGCCGATAGCGCGACCTATAAGCAGGCCATGACTGCCTATTACACCGCCTATCAGCAGTACTCTTCGCAGGCTTCGAGCGCCAGCTCCAAGTGGACCGAGTATGCTAACGGTCTCTACGCCAAGGCCAACATCAGCATCTACGGCCTGTTTGCGTAAAGAGCGCCTGAGCTTTCGAGTACGAAGCCGATATATCTGATTGAGCCCGCTAGAACGAACACCGTTCTAGCGGGCTTTTTGCGTTGTAGGAAAGGGTGGTGAGGAGAGTAGTAGGGGAGAGGTTATATACAAATTCTTGGGGACTTTATTCATATAAAGTGGAAACGATTTCGGCCAAACTGGTAGTAACAATGTGGTACCACTGTTCATCTGGTAGTAACCAATCTTGAGACGAAATCGAATGGAAATTACTAAGAATTAGTTTGGTAATGAAAGATACGCAGCACGTCTACCTGCGTAAATTACCGTTTACGGGCAAAAAATAACCGTTTGGCAACGAAAAGGTAATTTGAAAGAAATGTGGTGGACGTTTGAATCGTATGTGTGTTAACGTACTCAATAGCAACCCGAAAAAAGGGACTGGGTTGTCTAAGTTTGCGCACCAATGCCGGCAAGCGGAGAAGCCGGTATGCACAAGGCGCGGACATGGGACTCGTTGGCAACAACGAAAGAAAGGTTGGAGGAGATACCATATGATGAAGTACCTCCAGAAGCTCGGCAAAGCGCTGATGCTTCCCGTCGCGGCGCTTCCCGTCGCAGGTATTCTTATGGGCGTGGGCTACCTGCTCGCTCCCGCAGTCATGGGTGCTGCCGGTGACACTACCGGTTTTGCCTATACCGCCGGTTTCCTGCTCATCAAGGCAGGCGGCGCTCTTATCGATAACATGGCCTGGCTGTTCGCAGTCGGCGCCGCTGTCGGCCTTGCCGACGATCACGATGGCACCGCTGGCCTCGCTGGCCTCGTCGCCTTCCTGATGATCCAGCAGCTCCTGAACCCCGCTGTTGTTGGCACCATTCGTGGTATGGACGCCGATGCTCAGACCGCTTGGCTTGCCACGACCGAGGGCATCGCGTTCTCCAAGATCGCTGGTAACTCCTTCATCGGCATCCTGTCCGCCATCATCGGTGGCACTTGCTACAACAAGTTCAAGGATACCCGTCTTCCCGACTGGCTGGCCTTCTTCTCCGGCAAGCGTTGCGTCGCCATCATGACCGCCGTCATCTGCATCGTCGTCTCCGTTGTCCTGCTCTTCGCTTGGCCGCTCATCTTCGGTGCTCTTGTTGCTCTTGGTGAGGGTATTGCCGCCATGGGTGGTATCGGTGCTGGCATCTATGCCTTCCTCAACCGCCTGCTCATCCCGACCGGTCTGCACCACGCACTCAACAACGTGTTCTGGTTCGACACCATCGGCCTGGGCGACCTGACCCACTTCTGGGCTGGCGAGACCTCTGCTGACGTCAAGTGGAGCCTCGGTATGTACATGTCCGGCTTCTTCCCCTGCATGATGTTCGGTATCCCGGGCGCTGCCCTGGCTATGGTTCAGACCGCTAAGAACAAGAAGGCTGCTATCGGCCTGGTTGTCTCCGCTGCTATCTGCGCCTTTGTCTGCGGCGTCACCGAGCCCTTCGAGTTCGGCTTCATGTTCCTGTGCTTCCCGCTCTACGTCGTGTACGCTGCCCTGTACGGCATCTTCACCATCGTCACCTACTATGTTGGTTTCCGTGCTGGCTTCTGCTTCTCCGCTGGTGCTACCGACCTCCTGTTCTCCTCTAGCCTCCCGGCTGCTGCCAACACCTGGGCGATCATCCCGCTGGGCATCGCTGCCTTCGTGGTCTTCTACCTCGTGTTCCGCTTCGCCATCACCAAGTTCAACCTCATGACCCCCGGTCGCGAGGATGAGGATGTCGAGGAGACCTCCGCTTCCGCCGCTGCTGGCGACGACAAGTTCGCCGCTCTGGCCGCCGCTGTTCTCGCTGCCGTCGGTGGCAAGGAGAACGTCAAGACCGTTGACTGCTGCGCTACTCGCCTGCGCTTCGAGCTCGGTGATTCCGATCTGGTCGACGAGGCTGCCTGCAAGAAGGCTGGCGCTCTGGGTGTCATGAAGATGGACAAGGGTGCTACCCAGGTCATCATCGGCACGCAGGTCCAGGCTGTTGCCGAGGAGCTCAAGAAGCTTCTCTAAGCCTTAAAGACGTATCTGTCTTGCAAAGGGTCGTCCCGCTCCGCGGGGGCGGCCCTTTTTGCTACCTCAATACTTGATGCAGCGATGTGATTGGTATTACAGCGCACAGGCTATCGACCGGCAAACAATATCGAAATGTACGGGTTGACCTGCTGTTATTCCATTAAAACTGCTATAGTACGTGGTGTCTGGTTACAACCAATTTCGAGTCATTTATCCGGCAGGTATCATTATGGCAATGGGAGCGCGTAAACAACCTCTGTACGATCAGCTCGTCGATTTGCTGACCGATAAAATCGATCACGAACTCCGACCCGGCGATTATTTGCCGTCCGAGCGTGATCTGTCGGAGCGCTACGGGCTCTCGCGTACGACGGTTCGTCTTGCCCTGCAGGAGCTTGAGCGCCTGGGCTTGGTGGTTCGTCAGCGCGGCCGTGGAACCATGTTGTGCGACCGCTCTCTGCAAACGGCAAACCTCACGCAAACCTATAGCTTTACCGAGCAGATGAAGGCAATCGGCCGTGTGCCCAAGACGACGATTCTTGAGTTTACCGAGGTCGAGGCTGACAAGAATATTGCCGTAGAGATGAACGCGCGTCTGGGCGAGCGTCTGTACAAGATCAAGCGCCTGCGTATTGCCGATGGTGTGCCGCTCATGATTGAGTGCACGTATCTACCAAGCCGCAAGTTCTTTGCGCTTAAGCGCCCCATGATCGAGAACAAATCGCTGTACGACATGATCGAGCAGGACTTTCACGAGAAAGTTCGCGTGGCCGAGGAAGAATTCTACGCGAGTATCGCCCGCCATTCCGACGCCCGTCTGCTCGAGATTGCCGAAGGCGCGCCGGTCCTGGATTTGATTCGCACCACCTATGACATGAACAACGAGGTTATCGAGTATACGCGTTCGGTTGCGCGCGCCGACCAGTTTAAGTACAAGGTCTACCACAACCGCGCAGTCTAGAGTTATTGGGTATAAACGGCTTGGCGTGTTTTGCGGCGGGTGCAAAATCTGCCAAGCACAAGAAGGCAACGAACAATCGCTCGAATTAACAATGCAGTGGTTTTTGATCCGCCCTAAAACGCACTGCGGGTACGGGAGCATAGATGAGCACGTATGCTATCAAGGCCGACAAGTTCTTTTTGCCGGCGGGGCCGCAGCTGGGCGGTTTCCTGATGGTCGAAGACGGCATCTTTGGCGCTTGGCAGGCCGATGAGCCCGCTTGCGAGATCAAAGACTATTCGGGTACATGGATTGCGCCGGGCATGGTGGACACCCATATTCATGGCTTCTATAACCATGCCACGACCGATAACGATGCCGAGGGTATTAATATCAGTTCGACTGAGCTCGCACGTCGTGGCACTACTAGCTGGCTGCCTACGACCTTTACCGACGGCGTGGAGCAGATCAAGGACGCCTGCGCTGCCATTGCACAGGCGGACGAAGAGCGCGGGCCCGAGTTCTGCGGTGCTCGTATTCAGGGCATCTACCTGGAGGGTCCGTTCTTTACCATGAAGCACGTGGGCGCCCAGAACCCTGCTTATCTGATTGACCCGTCCGAGGAAGTCTTTGACGAGTGGCAGGAGGCCGCCGGCGGTCGTATCGTCAAGAGCGCCATGGCGGCAGAGCGCAACGGCGCTGCCGCTTACGCCGCGGCTCTGAGCGCCAAGGGCGTCGTGACCTGCATTGGCCACTCTGACGCTACCTATGATGAGTGCGCTGCTGCAATCAATGCGGGCGCCAGCTGCTTTACGCATACCTACAACGGCCAGCGCGGCCTGCACCACCGTGAGCCCGGCGTCGTCGGGGCTGCTATGACTACTCCCAACACCTATGCCGAGATCATTTGCGACGGCAAGCATGTGAACCCCGCTGCTATTAAGGCGCTGCTGCAGGCCAAGGGCTGGCAGCACACGGTGCTGATCACCGACTGCCTGGGTTGCGGCGGCATGCCCGAGGGCAAGTACACCAGTGGCGGTATGGACGTTGTTATGAAGGACAACCTTTGCTGGCTTGCCGATGGCTCCGCTATTGCCGGTTCGGTGCTCACGCTCGCACAGGGCGTCAAGAACATCGTCGACTGGGGTCTTGCGAGCGCCGATATCGCAATTCGCATGGCGACCGAGGTGCCGGCTCGCTCTGCTCACGTTGAGGATAAGTGCGGCAGCATCATGCCTGGTCGCGATGCTGACTTTGTCGTGTTCAATCCCGACCTTACCCTGGTCGAGACGTATGTGGGTGGCAACAGCGTCGGTAACGCGTTTGCCGAGTAGCTGCCAAAGAAACGATCCGAGAGGGGATTTAGATGATTTACGGTGCACTGGGCGATATCGAGGAATACCGCGGAATGCTCAAGGGCCTCGATGTGCTGATCGACTGGCTCGAGGAGAACGACCCGGCGGAGCTCGAGGTCGGCAGCCATCCGATTCTGGGCGACAAGGTCTTTGCGAACGTCATGGCTCCCACGACGCGTCCTGAGGCCGAGGCTCACTATGAGACGCATCAGCGCTATCACGACCTGCAGATTGACGTCGAGGGTCGCGAGGCCTTTAAGGTCGCCACGGGCAGCCTGACGCTGGTTCAGGAGTTTGACGAGAAGGACGACTACGATCTGGTCGATTCCGACGCCTCGATCGCCGGCGATCTTGCCGACGACAAGTTCGCACTGTTCGTTGCCGGCGAGCCCCACATGCCCACGCTCGAATTCCCGGGCGATGGCGCGCAGCCGGTCAAGAAGATCTGCTTTAAGCTGCTTGCAGATGCTTACTGGGAGGAGTAGCGCGCTGCTCGGCTGAGCTGTTCGTCTGCTGGCGTGATTCCATTGAGGAGCACGCTTGAGCCCCGTTAATCGCGGTTCCCCGTTTGGGAGGCCGCGGTTGGCGGGGCTTTTTGTTGAATAGAGGAGTTGTCGACGGCGTTGTGCTTGAATTGGCGGATGTGCGTCCGAAATCGGCAACAAAAAAGCCGCCCTAAGGCGGCTGTCTTGTGCAATGGAGCCAGCGACCGGGCTCGAACCGGTGACCCCCGCTTTACGAGAGCGGTGCTCTACCAACTGAGCTACGCTGGCGACCATGTGGTGACGCAACTGAGGCGTCAACGGCTGTCTATGATACGGGACATCGCACATCCGCGCAAGGGTTCTGACGGCTTTTCTCACTTTAAATGCACTAATATTGGAGACGCGATGTCTTGCTCTTACGGGTCTCAAACAGAATGGGGCGGCGATGGCTCAACCCAAGATTCTTCTCACACGCATCGATGATCGGTTTATTTACGGGCAAGACGTTGAGCTGTGGAATGAGGCGGTTGGTTCCAACCTCGTCCTGATCGTTAACGACGAGATTGCGGCGGATTCGCGCAAGTGGGCGCCTATGAGGGTCGCGGCGCCAGAAGGCGTGTGGACACGGTTTTTCTCGGTGCAAAAGGCCATCGAGGTCATGCATTCTGCAACGCCGCGCCAATGGATCCTGATTATGGTGGCATCGCCCGCGGATGCATTGGCGCTGGTGAAGGGCGGCGTGCCCATCACCAAGATCAGCGTTGGCCATATGCAGGCAGGGGAGGGCAAGCGCTCCGTAACGCCCGCAGTCGCCATAGACGATGCAGACGTCGCTGCTCTCAGAGAGTTGCAAGAGCTCGGCATAGAACTAGAAATCCGCTACCTCCCCAGCTCCAATCCCGATCCCCTCGAGAACCTGCTCACGTGATCCCCTGGGGGCGGAGGAAAAACGGATGATTTAGTCCACATAGAGGGCCTGTGTTGCGCCGCCTGCCAAAACTATGCCGGTTTACTACGGTGAATTGTCAATCGCCGAGCACGCCGAATATGCCAAAAATAAAACCGCAGGTAGACGGGGCGTTCATTTCCTAAAAACCAGCGTGTGGTCGGATATCGCGGGTTTATCGTAGTAAACTGGCATAGTTTTGTTATGCCACCAATCCAGTAGCAGCAATAATAAGCCAAAAGAACGAAAAAGCGCCCGTCGGCGGAGGTGCCGGCGGGCGCTGCTGTGCGATATGTTGCGTTATGGGCTTAATGCCTCATAAAATGGTATTCGATCACATTGCTGTAGGGGTGACCTGGGCCCACAATGCCCTGCGGGAACAGCGGCTGGTGCGGCGTGTCGGGGTACATCTCTGCCTCGAGGGCAAAGCCGGCGCCCCAGCCATAGTTGGCATCGTCCTTGGCGTGCTCGTCGCCCAGCCAGTTGCCGGTGTAGAGCTGCACACCCGGGGCGGTGGTGTAGTAGTCAAGCTCGCGGCCGGTCCACATCTCCTCGACGTGCATCGCACGGCGCAGATTACGGCCGTACTGATAGCCATCGATGCACAGGCAGTGATCGTAGCCACGTGCCTGCTTAATCTGCGGGTCGTCGGCTTCCATGCCGGGAGCGACGGGGCGTAGCTCGCGAAAGTCAAACGGTGTTCCTTCGACCGGGGCAATTTCTCCGGTGGGGATGTTCTGCTCGTTAATGGGCAGGTAGTGGGCGGCGTTAGCAACAAAGAAGTGCTCACAGTCCATGCCAGCGTTATGACCGGCAAGGTTAAAGTACGTGTGGTTGGTCATGGACACATAAGTGGCGCGGTCGCTCTCGCAGCCATACTCGATACGGAAACGTCCGGTGCGCGTCACGGTAAACACGGCCGTAAAGGTGCGGTTGCCGGGCAGGCCCAGCTCGCCATCCTTAAGCGAGGTGGTCATGCGCACGGCGTTGTGGACCTCGTCGAGTTCAACGTCCCACACGCGCTTGTGCAGGCCGTGCTCAAGATCGCTGTGCAGGTTGTTGACGCCTTCGTTGGTGGGCATATGCCAGTCCGTGCCGGCGATGGTGATCGTGGCACCCGCGGTGCGGTTGGCCACGGGGCCGATAGTCGCGCCAAAGCAGGCGGGGTTGTCAAAGTAATCCTCGAGCTTATCGAAGCCCAGCACCACATCGCGCACGTTGCCGGGAATGTCGGGCACATCGATACCCAGCACGGTGGCGCCATAGTCCATAATGCGAACGCAGATCTCGGGCCCGTTGAGGGTGTAACGATGAACGGGGGTACCGCACGGCGCGGTGCCGAAAAGCTCGGAAGTGATCATTTAGTTCCTAACATCGAGGTATTCCGGACAAACTGTAGCGCGAACAGGCAAGATTATCACTACACCCCACTAAAGCAGGGGGTATTTTTCTCAAAAAAGTGACGATTGACTTACTGTGGACAAATAAAAAGAAACCCGCCGGGATGCGACGGGTTTCTTCCACAGGGGATATGTGGCAATGAGTTAGGCGTTTGCCTTTGCGGACTCGGCTTCCTTGGCAGCCTTGAGGTCCTCCTCGGTAAACTTGCCGGTGGTGAGCGGCGAGAGGGTGCACTTATCCTGCTTCGCGTACTCGATGTTACGGGCGATCATCTGCTTGCGATACCAAGCAAAGAGCGCGACGTACACGACGATGGCAACGACAGTGGCGATGATCATGGTCACATCGCCCGTGGTCGCCTTGCCCACGAAGAAGGCCAGGAACTTCTCGACAGGTCCTTCCATGGTGGTCTGAGAAATCAGGCCGGTAACGCCATCGGGGAAAGCGCCGACAGTCTTAGCGGTAAAGGTAACGAAATCGGCGACGAGGGTGCCAGCGCCCAGGAAGACGGGCAGCAGGACAGCGCCAATGACGACCATGCGAATCACGCGGCCGCGGGTGACAACGAGCAGTGCCGGCGTCAGGCCCATGGCGATGATGCCACCGAGCGGCAGCAGGCCGTTCCAAGTGCCAGTCGGGGAGAAGGGGAAGGGAACGTTGGCGAGCAGCAGTGCCTCACCCAGCATGACGGGGGCAAGGATGTTTGCAGCAGCCCAGATCTCGGCGCGGCCGGCGATGAAGGGCCAGTCGAGGCCGACGTTGAGGGTACGGCCCTGGAGCCACTTGCTGTTGTTGGCAAAGTCGGAGATGCCCTGAGACAACGGCTCGACGGCTGCGATGAACCAAGAACCGATCATGGAGAACAGCTCAAGGCAGGTTGCGGCGGTAAAGGCGAGCGTGCAGATCTGCTGCGGGGTCTGGTGCGAAAGAAGGCCGACGAAGACGCCCAGGTAGATACCAATAGCAAACTTGGAGCCCCAGAAGCCGATCATGTTGTTGAGCTTGGCAGCGTCGAAGTCGTACTTATCGAGGAAGGGGAGCACCTTGTCGATGATCTTGTTGAGCAGCATGGCCAGCGGGTTCATCATGTAGTTCATGTGAGTCGTGGTCATGGGGTTCTCCTCGGGAGCACCCAAAAGATCGTTGAACGTGGGCTTCATAAGGTCGGAGTTCATGATCTTCATAACGCCGACGAAGACGACGAGCAGCGTGGCGACGACGATGTTGGCGCCAAAGTAGATGCAGGCAAGGCCGACAAAGGCGAGGTGCCAAACGTCAAAGATGTCGACGTCGATGGTGTTGGTCTTGGCGAGCACGATCATCACGATGTTGACGATGACGAGGACCATCAAGAAGTACAGCGTGTAGGGAGAACCCCAGGTGATGGTGGCCAGCGGTGCCCAACCCACGTCGGTAACGGTGAGCTGAAGGCCGGTGGACTCAACGAACGTCGTCATGGCGCTCGAGAAAGCCGTCGTCAGAATGTTGATGATGGCGCCGATGCCGGTAATGGCGATGCCGAGCTTAAGACCGCCCTCGAGGGCCTTGGTAAACTTAACTTTGAAGAGAAGGGCAATAACCGTCAAAACGATGGTCATCATAGGGGCTGCGCCAAGGTCGATCAGCGGCTGAAAGACGGCATTAGCAAACCCGATTACTGCGTCCATGTCTCCCTCTTTCCTAAAAGAGAATTTCCTTTTCCGTATGTTGCCTTAAAAAAGGAAGATGCCGTTCCCGGTCGTCATCTTCCTTAAAGCCAAAAATTGCGCAGAGCGAAGCTGCAAAAGATTAGTTGAGACCCTTTTCCTTGATAATGGCCTCGATCTTGTCGTAAACCGGCTTAGCCATGGCAGGCATGCGGTAAAGGATCGGGCCAGCGTCGACGATCGGGGTCTTAACCTCAAAGCCAAAGTCGGTCTTGGCGATCTGTGCGAAGATGTCGTACTGAGAGAGCATCTCCTCGTTGACGTCCTTGATCATCACAGCGTCGCAGTGCAGGTTGTAGCCACGATTCTTGAACTCGGACTCGATGGCGTCCTTGATCTGGTGGCTGGAGTTAACACCGGCGCCACAAGCTGCGAGAACCTTAATCATGATGAATTCCTTTCTCTATGCGGGTTATTCCGCGGATTCCTAAGGGTGGTTGGCTAGTCGGCAGGAAAGTTGTCGACCAAGAACTGGTAGATGGCCTTGGCGTCGGTCATGGAGAACAGCTCCTTGACGCGATCGGTGCCAAGAGCGTTAACGAAGTCCATGATCTTGGCGAGGATGCCCACCTGGGCCTCCTTGTCGTCGTTGAGAATCATGAACAGGAACGAGACGGGGAAGGTCTGCGAGGGGTCGATCATGGAGTGCCACTCGACGGGGGTCGTCAGCTTGACGGGGACGATGCGACGGGTGTGAACGAACTCGACCTCGGTGTGAGGAACGGCAAAGCTGGGCAACTCGGGGTCGACGACAGACATATCCATGCCGGTGGGGTAGCCCTTTTCGCGCTCGATGATGTTCTCGAGAAACGCGGGCGCCACATAGTTTTTGAGTGACAGCTTATTGGCGATCTCGGTAAAGACCTCTTCTTGCGTGGTGCGGTCGCAAACAAACACGGTGTCTTCGAAGAACAGATTGCTCTCTGCGGACATGTCTGCAACTCCTTCCGTTCCATGCAGATCGAACATGTTCGAATCTGTTTGTTTAAGTTCTCTGTTATTTAAGTCTAAGAGAATTAGTGTGTCAATCTGTTTTCTATTGTTCGGCAAAGTTCAATTTGCTTTATTGAGGCAACATTGGATTGAAATGATTTTAAAATCGCAGCTTTTTGCCTATGTGTAGCTGAAGTTGATGTGTCGGATACATTCGATATTCAACGTTTGGCGTTTACTATCCTACCGTTCACCGGGAAAAACCGACCGTTTAGGGTGATTGAGCATAAATGTTCGATTACTATAAATGCGAACAAAACCACTCAAAGGAGTAAAAATGATCAAGGCGGAGCGTCAGGATAAGGTTCGTCAGCTGCTCGAGGAACAGGGGACGGTCTCGGTAAAAGAGATTTCTGATGCGTTAGGTGTCTCGGACATGACGATCCGCCGCGACCTTGAGGAACTTGCGAGCCTAGGCGAGATCGAGCGCGTGCACGGCGGAGCCCGCAGTGCACAGGGCCGTCCCCACGCTATGCTGCGCCATGAGTATTCGCACAGCGAAAAGCGCACTAAGCATGCCGAGGAAAAGCTGCAGATCGCGCGCCGCGCTGTGGAGCTTATCGAGGAAGGCTCGACCATCTTCTTGGGTACGGGCACCACGGTTGAGCAGATGGCCTCGATGCTGCCGGCGTTTCGCCTGCGCATTGTGACCAATTCGCTTTCGGTGTTTAACTTGCTCGAGGCGCGCGAAGACTGCGACCTGTGCCTCGTGGGCGGCATGTATCGCCGCCGCACCGCCGCCTTTGTGGGGCCCATGGCCGAGGATACCCTGCGCGCGCTGGGAATCGACGCAGCCTATATCGGCGCCAACGGCATTTTGAACGGCGATGTGTCCACGTCTAACATGGAAGAGGGCCGCATCCAGCAGCTCGCCTTTAGCAAGGCCGACTCGCGCTATCTGATCGCCGACTCCAGCAAGATCGGCAAGCGCGACTTCTACACCTTCTGCCGCCTGGACAATTTGGACGCTGTGGTGTGCGAGCCGGGTATTACCGATGCAGACCGCGCCGCCATCGAGGAGCACGCGCAGGTCATTTGCTAGCTTGGGTGTTACAGATTGAGATTTTCTGACCGGACGTCCTGTTTGTCTCGATTTGTAACAGCTGGGAGCCAAAAACTCGGTTAGATGTTACAGATCGAGACAAACGACCTGTTCGAGCCGAGCCAAAACAAAAAAGGCCGCATGCGATCCCGTGGAGGGACTCACATGCGGCCGACAGGGAGTGCGCGGCGGAAACTAGGCCATGAGCAGGCCGGTCTCCGCGACGTTCTTGTACCAGTACGCGCTCGCCTTGGGATAGCGCTTCTGGGTCTCAAAGTCGATGTAGAACAGGCCGTAACGTTTGTTATAGCCGTTGGTCCAGGAGAACTGGTCCTGCAGCGACCACACAAAGTAACCGTCGACGTTTACGCCGCCGTCGATTGCCTTGAGGATCCACGCGAGATGCTGGCGCATATAGTCGATGCGAGGGGCATCGTCGATAAAGCCGTCCTCAAAGTCGTCCTTATAGCCCATGCCGTTCTCGGTGATGTAGATCTTCTTGTAGTTGGGGTAATCGTTCTTAATGCGCAGCAGCAGGTCGTAGAGGCCCTCGGGATAGATGATCCAGTCCCAGTCGGTGGTGGGTACGCCTTCGCGTACGCATGACTCGCCCACGCCCTTGAGGAACCAGCGCGAGGAGCCCTTGTCGCCGGTGCCATTGTGGTTGATGTCGTTTTCGCCCTCGGCGGCACGCAGGAACTGGCACTTGTAGGTGTTGACACCCAGGCAATCGTTGTAGGGGAGCGCGGCGGTCAGCGCGGCGATGTCCTCGTAGCGGACGTCGAGCTCGCCGCCGGCGATATGGGCCAGCTTGGTCGCAGCCTCCATGGTGTCGGCTGCATAGTGGCCGCGGAAGGTGGCGTCGAGTACCCAACGGTTGTTGATGACGTCGGCCATGCGAGCTGCCTCGCAGTCGGCGGCGTTGTTGGGGTCGAGGGGATACTTGGGCTCCAGGTTCTGGACAATGCCGATCTCGCCCTCAAAGCCGCCCTCATGGAAGGCGACGACAGCCTTGGCGTGGGCCACCATCATGTTGTGCATGAGCTGGAAGGCCTTGTCCAGGCGGTATTTCTCGCCGTGCGGCCAGTTGCCGACGATAAAGCTGCCCTCGGCGGTCGCGGGAATCTCGTTAAAGGTAAACCAGTGCTTGACCTCGGTGAACTCGGCAAAGCAGAACTTGGCGTACTCGACAAAGGCGTCGATCGTCGTGCGTGTCAGAAAGCCTTCGCCACCGTCCTGGTAGAAGGCCTCGGGCGTATCGAAGTGATCGAGCGTGACATAGGGGATAACGCCGGCTTTGTTGCAGGTGGCAAAAAGCTCGTGATAGAAGGCGACGCCCTCGGGGTTAATCTCGCCGGTGCCACTGGGGAAGATACGGCTCCAAGCGATGGAGACGCGAATGCCGTTGATGCCGAAGCGCTGGCACAGGTCGATATCGACCGGATATTTGTTGTAGAAATCGCTTGCGGGGTCGGGGGAGAAGCGACCTTGGGCTGCCAGGAAATCGTCCCAGGGCACTTTGCCCTTGCCGTGCGTGCGCGTCTCGCCCTCAACCTGGTAAGCGGCGGTGGCGCCGCCAAACACAAAGCCGTCGGGGAACTGCATGGGGTTGGTCATGAGTCATCCTTTCTGTGGGATATGAATAGGGAGAGGTGCCCAAACTGGGGGTCCGGGCACCAACAGAGGGAAGAAACTAGTCGAGGTTCTCGCGGAGCCACTTGATGGCACCGGCGGGGTCACGGGTAAGGTCGATGTATTCCTTGCCGCGCGGGGCGAGCAGCTTGATGCCCAGACGATCGGTGTCGGCCTTCATGTCGTTGTAGTAGCTACGAACCTGCGGGGCAAGCACGATAACGTCGTACTGATCCATGATGGCAGTGTGCTGGCCATAGGCGCCTGCGGAGGAAGCAATATTCTCTCCGGTCTGTGCGGCACCTTCCTTGATGGCGTTGGCGAGCATGGCAGAGGTGCCGGCGCCGGCGCACAGGACGAGGACCTTCAGGCCATCGACATCCTTCTTAGCGGATGCGTCGGCGGCGGGCTCGGGCTGATCGGCGACAGGCTTGCTGTCGACGGCAGCGGCGGTCGGCTCGACGGAAGCGGTGGCCTGCTCGACAGCGGGTGCAGAGGCGTTGGCGGCGATGGCAGCGGCACCATTGGACTCGAGACCCAGCTCGGCGGCGCGCTCGGCCTCCTGGTCGCAGAGCAGCTTATCGTACGCCTTCAAGAACGGCAGGTAGATGATGGCGTCCAGCAAGATGATAATCGCGACAAATACCAGGGCGATAAGCTGGAAGTTCGTGGTGATGAAGATGCCGATGGGGGCAGGGGTAGCCCAAGGCACCACGAAGGAGAAGCCGTTCATGCCCACGTTATCGATAAAGAACTTGGCAACACTCACGTTGACGCAACCAGCGGCAACAAAGGGGATGAGCATGTAGGGGTTAAGGATCATCGGCGCGCCAAAGAGCAGCGGTTCGTTGACGGCGAAGGCAACAGGAACAATCGAGGCCTTACCGACGGCTTTGAGCTGCTTGGACTTCATAAAGAGAATCAGCAGAAGCGGCACGATGAAGGTGGCGCCGGTGCCGCCGAACTCACCCACGAGTGACATGTTAAAGGTGAGGGAGTGGGCGGGGTGGCCGCCTGCCAGCAGAACCTGCAGGTTCTCGGCCTGGTTGGCAAGACGGATGGGGTCGATGCCCGGCTGGACGATCGAGGGGCCGTGGACGCCGATGAACCAGAAGAACGCGGTGGCTGCTTGGATAAGGATAAGGCCAGGATAGGTTTCTGCAGCGGTAAAGAGCGGGGAGAGCAGTTTGATAAGCAGCTCGGAGAACGGGACGCCCATGAGGTTGCGCACGATGACATCGATGATGCCGCAGATGATGACGGCGCCGCCAAAGGGGATGATGTCGCGGAAGTTCTGAGCGATGGCGCCCGGGACCTCCTTGGGCAGCTTAATGGTCAGATCGCGCGAGACGCAGAACTTATAGACCCACACGGTAATGAACGCGGCGATATAGGCCGAGAACAGACCGCGCGTACCCATGCTGGTGCAGTCGAAGACCGAAAGCTCGGAGCCGTTGAACTTGGTGGTGAACTGCGTAACAGCGAGCAGAAGCATGCTGCACTGGGCGGCAACCATGGTGGAGCCGTCGTTGAGCACTTTGCCGGCGGGCATGCGACGGTTCATGGATGCCGTGTAGTTCTTGGCAGTGGTGCCGGCAACCATAATGCCCATGACGCCCATGGTGAAGTTGTACAGCTTGTTGCACCAGTCGATGAGCGGCTGGGGCAGCGTGATGCCAACTACGCCAGGAAGGGTGGCAATTAGCAGGAAGATCGAAGAGGTGAGGACGATGGGCATGCACCCAAGGAATCCGTCCTTAATGGCCTGGAGGTAGATGTTCCTCGAGATCTTCTCAAAGAACGGTTGATGCTTTTCGAGCATCTTTACGATGGCGTCCATAGAGCTCCTTTGCTGCTCGATGCGCAATGCATGTGGATGGAACTGGTCGTCGATGGATGGTCAGGACTGCCCGGAAACCTTCCTGCTTAAGGAAGGCATTGCGAAATGACAACGTTGTCAATTCGTTAATGACAACGTAAGACATTTTTGGAAGAGCAACAAGGATATACGGGTGAGCGGTCGATATTGTCCGATAAACGGCTGATTTGTCGGTCGGGCAGGTAGTGTATGCTAGAACGCAAAAAAGCGATGCAAAACCGACTGGAGAAGTAGTGGCAACGATGGACAAGAAAAATGTCTCAATGAACGATGTGGCAGTTGCCGCGGGCGTTTCTCTCAAGACGGTGTCGCGCGTGATCAACGAGCCCGATAGCGTGCGCGAGTCGACACGCGATAAGGTCCATTCCGCAATGGAGACGCTCGGGTTTCGAACCAACTTTGCCGCGCGTTCGCTCAAGTTGGGCCGTTACGGGTGCATCGGCGTGGTGCTGTTCCACTTGTCGGGCGGCGCCGTGGACATGATTGACGGTATCGCCGATGCCGCCGAAGAGCGAGGCTTTGCGCTCACGATGATCAAAAAGCGGGCGGGGGAGAAGATGACCCTTGCCGATGCGGCGCGCAGGATGTCGCAGCTGCCTGTTGATGGCATGATCTTCAACCTGCGTCAGATGGTCGATGACTTTGATACCTTTGAGGCGCCGAAAGACCTCAAGACGGTGATTATTACGCCGATGGAGCATCCTACCTGCTCCACCGTCAGTGACGACCAAGAGGGCGGCGCGCGCATGGCGTGCGAGTACTTCTTGAATCACGGGCACAAGAACGTGTACTTCGTTTCTGGTAAAAAAGAGTCACTGTCGAGCCAGTGCCGTATGAAAGGTTGGCGAGCGGCACTCGAGGCGCGTGGCATTGAGCCGCCCGAGCCTCTGCAAGGCGATTGGAATGCGGATAGTGGCTATGCCGCGGGCCTTGTGCTTGCCGATAAACCCGATTGCACGGCGGTTCTCGCTGCTAACGACTGCATGGCAAACGGCGTGATGATGGCTCTACGTGACAAAGGGCTCAGCGTGCCCGACGACGTGTCCGTGATCGGCTTCGATGACGAGCTTTACAAGACGATTCCCAACTCGATTTTGACGTCGGTGAAGTTTCGCCACCGCGAGCTGGGCATCCGTGCGCTCAACGAGGTCGTTGCAGGCCTGGAAGCCCCGAGTTCCAGAAGCCGCACGCTCGTCTCGGGCGTGTTGGTCGAGCGTTCCAGCGTAAAGGACCTGCGGGCGTAGACGTGCTCGGCTCGTTCATCTTAATCTGTAACAGCTAGGACCCAAAAACTCGACTAGGTGTTACAGATCGAGATTTTGTCTACCCAGCCATCATCTTTGTCTTGATCTGTAACAGTTAGACGGTCAAAAGCGAGTCAGATGTTACAGATCGAGACAAACGAACGCGGCCCAGCCCGCCCAAAAACAAAAACGGCGGATACGACCAAGGATGCTGAAGCATCCACCGGGAAGGTCGTATCCGCCACACGGAAAGAGGTGCATGGACGCAGCGCCCATGCGATCGGGAATGGTAAGGTGCACGGCAGCGTGATGGCTACAGCGGCCGATGGCGTTAACTAGTCCAGACGACGGGTCTGCGCCACGTGCTTATACCAGTATGCGCTTGCCTTGGGCGTGCGCTTCTGGGTTTCAAAGTCAACGTAGAAGAAGCCGTAACGCTTGTTGTAACCATTGGTCCAGGAGAACTGATCCTGCAGGCTCCACAGGAAGTAGCCGCCCACGTTGACGCCTACCTCCATGGCCTTGAGCAGCCAACGCAAGTGCTGCTCGATGTAGTCGATGCGCGGCTGGTCGTCCACAAAACCGTCCTTGTAGGGGTCCTTGTAGCCCATGCCGTTCTCGGTGATGAAGATCTGCTTGTAGTTGGGGTAGCGCTGCTTAATGTAGACGAGCAGATCGAACAGGCCCTCGGGATAGATGATCCAGTCCCAGTCGGTGGTGGGGATGCCGGGCTTGTTCACATGCTCGCCAATACCCTTAACGCGCCAGCGGCCGGTGCCCTTCTCGCCCGTACCGTTGTGGTGCAGGTCGTTCTCGCCATCGTAAGCCTTGAGGAAGCGGCACTGGTAGTTGTTAACGCCCAAGTAGTCGTTGTAGAGCGCTGCTTCGCGCATAATCTCGAGGTCCTCGTCCAGGATCTCGATGGTGCCGCCCGAGATGGCGGCCAAGCGGTTGGCGCACTCGAGGGTGTCGGGCGCGTAGTCGCCGCGGAAGGTAGCGTCGAGCAAAAACTGGTTTTGCAGCACGTGCTCGTTGTTGGCGGCTTTGATGTCGGCGGGGTCGTTCTCGTTGAGCGGGTACTTGAACTCCAGCGACTGGATGACGCCGATCTTGCCCTTAAAGCCGCCGTTGTGGAAGGCCAGCACGGCCTTGGCGTGGGCGAGCATCATGTTGTGCTCGCACTGGAAGGCCTCGGCCAGATGCGCCTTGACGCCGCCGGGGAAGGTGCCCTCGATGTAGGTGTTGGAGGCGTCCGCCCAGATCTCGTTAAAGGTGAACCAATAGGTCACCTGGTCGGCGTACTCCTTAAAGCAGAAGGTGGCAAAGTCCACAAAGGCGTCGATGGTCTCGCGGTTGAGGAAATCGCCCTTCTCAAAGAGGGGAAGCGGCGTATCAAAGTGATGCAGCGTGACAAACGGCTCAACGTGGTGCTTGTGGCACTCGGCGAAAAGGTCGTGGTAGAACTGGACACCCTCGGGGTTGATCTCGCCGGTGCCGTTGGGGAAGATGCGGCTCCAGGCAATGGAGAGGCGAATGCCGTTGATGCCGAATTCCTCGCACAGCTCCAGGTCGACGGGGTACTGGTTATAGAAGTCCGAAGCGGGATCGGGGGAAAAGCGCCCCTGGGCCTCCAGGAAGTCGTCCCAGGCAACCTTGCCCTTACCGTGAGTGCGGGTCTCGCCCTCTACCTGGTAGGCAGCAGTGGCGCCGCCAAAGACAAAGTCCTCGGGAAACTGCGCAGGCGGGTTGGTGACGCTAGCAGGATTAACGGACATGATGATCCAATCGTCTAAATCGAAGGGCCAACCGGCTGTTGATGGTCGGCTGGCCCTGGGCGTTACTTACTTCGATAGTTGCTCGGAGACGAAGGCGAGAGACTTGTCGCCGTTCTGGGAGAGCTCGATGTACTGCTTGCCACGGCAGGCGACGCACTTGTTGCCCACACGCTCGCAGTCTTTCTGCAGGTCGGCCAGGTAGCTGGCTGCCTGCGGGGCCAGGACGACCAGGTCAAAGTCGGGGAGCATGTCGACGTGGTTGCCATAGGCTTCGGCAGCGGTCTCCAGATTGATGCCGCGCTCCTTGGCGGCCTTGGCCAGCGCGTTGGCGAGCAGGCCTGAGGTTCCGCCACCCTGGCAGAGCACGAGCACGCGCTTGCCGTTGAGGTCGCTGGCGGTCGTTGCCTCGGCAGCGGGTGCTGCAGAAGCGGCAGGGGCGTCGGCCTTCACGGCCTCGGCTGCGGCGCCGGCGGCAACGCTCTTGGCATCGGCCTTGCCCTGGAAGGCGTCGTTGAGCTTGGCGGCCTTCTCGGCGTTCTTGGCGGTGAGCTCCTCCTGGGAGATCTCGGCCTCCTCGGCGCACTTCTGGGCGTCATAGGCACGGAAGAACGGGTAGTACAGGACGAAGTCGACGACCAGGATGAGGGCGAGCATCACAAAGGCGAGCGGCTGGAAGCCCAAGCCCATGATGGTGCCGATGGGGCCGGGAACGGTCCAGGGCAGGGTGTACATAAAGCCGTTCATGCCCAAGAAGTCGATAAAGATCTTGAGGATCCAGATGTTGGCGATCGGGGCAAAGACAAACGGGACAAAGAAGACGGGGTTGAGCACGATGGGCGCGGCGAACAGCAGCGGCTCGTTGACAGCAAAGCAGACCGGGACGATGGCGGCCTTACCGACGGCGCGCATCTCCTGAGACTTGGCCAGGAAGCAGAACATAAAGACCAGGACGAGCGTGGCACCGGTGCCGCCCATGCAGACGACGAAGTACTGGGCACCCTGGGTCAGGACAGCGGAAGCGTGCTGGCCGGCCTGGAACGCAGCCAGGTTGTCGGTCATGTTGGCAACGAGAGCGGCGGCGATGGCGGGCTCGACGATCGAGGGGCCGTGGACGCCGACGAACCAGAAGAGGCTCATGGCGCCGTAGATCACAGCGAGGCCAATGTAGCCGTCGGCAGCGGTGAACAGGGGCTGGAACACTTGGATGACGCCCTGGGCAAAGCAGAAGCCAAAGGCAGCGCGGAAGACGATGTCAAAGACCCAAAAGACGGTGATGCAGACGGAGAAGGGGATGATGTCCTTAAAGGTCTGCGAGATGTTGGGCGGAACCTGCTCGGGCATCTTGACGGTGATGTTGCGCTTGATGAAGAACTTATAGATGATGCCGGTCACAAACGCGGCGATGAAGGCGGTCAGCAGGCCTTTGGAACCAAGGTAGGTGGTGTTGAAGCCGCTGGCGGCGTCCGTGGCGATCGTATCGCTCGAAAGGAGCAGGAAGCCGATGATGGCTGCGCACATGCACGAGATGAAGTTGATCTGGTTGTTCTTGGGCAGGTCGCGGTTCTGAGCGTCGGCGAAGTGCTTGGCGGTGGTGGCGGCGCAGGCGATGGCCAGGATGCCCATGGAGTAGTTGTAGCACTTCCACAGGGCGTTGTTGATGTCATCGGGCCAATAGAAACCCCAGATGTTGGGGACCGAGGCTACCAGGCAGAAGATGGACGAGAAGATGATGATGGGGATGACGGAGATAAAGCCGTCGCGGATCGCCTTGAGGTACTTGTTGCGGGCGATCGCGTTGAAAAAGGGCTGGCCCTTTTCGATGATGGCGATGAGTTGCTCCATGCAATGCTCCTAAGAGTCGGTGGGTTAGCAACGATGGTAGCTTTTGGCGTTCGGTTGCCAAAATGTTGACGTTGCCATTTTGCGGCACAAAAAAAGACGCGAATCGGGGGTTTCTGTGCCTGCGAACCGTCGATTCCTTACGCGTAAACGTTTGAGCCGCCCGGTGGCTCTGTGTTTGCACAATGGCAACGTTAACATTTGGTCGACAAAAGCCGTTCGGGGAAGCGGGATTGTCGGTGAACGGTAGGTTTTGGGTGGTGAGCGTATGGCGGGAGAGGCGTTGGATATACTTGGAGGCGTTCATTTTGTCTGTTGGGATGCCCGCGATGGCATCGTTGACATAGAAAGATCGACCTATGGCCGCTGTTAAAAAATCGGTTTCCGTTAAGGACGTGGCGCGTCTCGCGGGTGTCTCGGAGCAGACAGTCTCGCGTACGGTGCACGATTCGCCCAGCGTGCGCCCCGAGACCAAGGAGCGCGTGCGCGCCGCCATGCGCGAGCTGGGGTATCGCCCCAATTTTGCCGGTCGATCGCTGCGCCGCGGCAAATTTAAGACCGTCGGCGTCGCCATGTTCAACATTACCGGCACCGGCAACCTCGACCGTATGGAGGGCTTTGCCGCCGCGGCCGACAAACATGGCTATGCCATCACCCTCACTAAAGTAGACGGGCATCCGTATACCCTCGAGAGTGCATCGTCGCGCATGAGCGCACTGCCGGTGGACGGCATGGTCGTGATCATGAACCGCATGCCGGCGGACTTTGGCACCTTTGAGCCGCTGCCCGGTATGCAGACGGTGCTCGTTACCATGCTGGAGCACCCGCTGTGCTCGACGGTCGATAACGACCAGTTTGATTGCTCGCGCCAGGTGGTCGAGTACTTGCTGGAGCAGGGGCACAAGACCGTGCACTTTATCTCGTGCCCCGAGCGCTCGCTTTCGGGCATGCAACGCGAGGAGGGCTGGCGTGAGACATTGCGCGCGCATGGTGTTGAGCCGCCGCGACTCGTCCGTGGCGATTGGACGGCACAGAGCGGATATGCCGCCGGCCAGGTGCTTGCGGACGATCCGAACTGCACTGCCATTTATGCTTCCAACGATGCCATGGCCTACGGCTGCATTCGCGGGCTCGAGTCGCGCGGGAAGCGCGTGCCCCAGGACGTGAGCGTGGTGGGTGTTGACGATAGTTTGGGCGATATCGTGCCCGATCGTCGCCTGACTACGGTGCGCTTTGACAACAAGCGCGTCGGCATGTGGGCGGTCGACAAGATTGCCGGCGCCGAGGGCGTTGAGTCTGGCGTGGAGCACATGCTGTTTCCGGGCGTGCTCGTCAAGGGCGATACGGTGCGCGATGTACGCTAGGGTGCGGTCCCGCTTGGGTTTCCGCTAATTGTGTTCAAGAATGTTCGGATTGGTTTAAAAACCGTTCACGGGCGAAAAACGACCGTTCATAGCTCGAAATAACGTTTTGCGCTGTTCTTTTTTGTTTGAATGTTACTGTCTCTGTCATACACAACGCAGCGCGTATGCCCGGACGCGATGCTCTCCATTGGTTCATATGTGAAAGGAACGCAATATGGCAACCAAAGAAGAAATCTCGATGGTTGGATTCGAGATTGTCGCATACGCGGGCGACGCCCAGACCGATCTGCTTGCAGCGCTCGATGCTGCTCGCGAGGGTGATTTTGAGAAGGCCGAGCAGCTGCACAAGGATGCCAGCGATGCGCTCATCGGTGCCCACGACACGCAGACCAAGCTGCTTTCGCAGGAGGCCGGCGGCGGCGAGATGGAGATGACCTTCATCATGGCCCATGCTCAGGATACTCTCATGACCACCATGATCCTGGAGAAGCAGACCCGCTTTACCATCGATGCCTATAAGCGCATCGCCGCACTCGAGGCTAAGCTCGCCTAACGAGCTCTCACAACCAAGTCCCCTTCCAAAAGCTCTGCCGCTATCCGCGGCAGAGCTTTTCTGTATCCCTTCTGTCTTGGTTGCGGTGAAATTGGGCTCGACAGGCTAAGATGACCCGCTTTCCTCCGTCTTCCGAGGGGCGGTTGGCAACGCTCGCCACGAAAACGGCCCATGTACTACGTTTAACCCGATACCCCCGACCACACCCGCGTTTCATGAAAAACTGCAGGCGTTCTACCTGCACTGATAATTGTTCTCGGGGGAAGCGGGCACTGCGGGGCGCGGCAACGGCGCGCGATTTCCGCGTCGCAGCGCTACCCTGAT
>JAIIUG010000138.1:0-3374 GCA_022739635.1 Collinsella sp.
CCGCCGGACAGGTCGCACTACTCGCAGAGCAGCTTAGCGATCTGGACGGCGTTGGTTGCCGCGCCCTTACGGATTTGGTCGCCGCAGCACCAGAAGGTGGTGCCACGCGCGGCCTCGGGGTTCGAGATGTCGCGACGCACGCGGCCGACCCAAATCAGATCCTGGTCGGACGTATCCATCGGCATGGGGAAGCGGTCGTGTGCATCCTCGGCAGCCATATCGTCAACCAGCTTGACGCCGGGAGCGGCAGCCAGCGCAGCACGGGCCTCCTCGACCGTAATATCGCGCTCAAACTCGAGCGTAATGCTCTCGGAGTGCGAACGCAGCACAGGCACGCGCACGCAGGTACAGTTCACGCGCAGCTCGGGCAGATGCATAATCTTGCGGCCCTCGTTTTGCAGCTTCATCTCCTCGGAAGTAAAGCCCTCCTCCTTGACGCCGCCGATCTGCGGAATCAGATTGCTCGCCAGCTGGGCGGCAAACGCGCGCGGCTCAGGAATCTCCTCGCCGCGGCCCAGGGCGGCCAGCTGAGCCTCAAGCTCGGCCATACCGGGAGCGCCGGCGCCCGAAGCCGCCTGATACGTCGAGACGATCATACGCTTTACGCCGGCAAGCTGGTGCAGCGGCCAGGTGGGAACCAGACCGATGATAGTCGCGCAGTTGGGGTTAGCGATCAGGCCGTGGTGCCACTTAATGTCATCAGCGTTGATCTCGGGCACGACCAGCGGCACCTCGGGATCCAGACGGAAGGCGTGGCTGTTGTCGACCACGACGGCACCGCGCTTGACGGCCTCGGGCAGCAGTTCCTTGGCGATATCGTCGCCGGCGGCGCCGAGTACGATGTCGCAGCCCTCAAAGGCCTCGGGGCAAGCTTCCTCAATCACAACCTGCTCGCCGCGGAACTCGACGGTCTTGCCCGCAGAGCGCGCGCTCGCTAGCAGCTTGAGCTTGCCGACCGGGAACTCCTGCTCGTTGAGACACTCGAGCATCTGGGTGCCCACGGCTCCCGTCGCGCCCAAAATAGCAACCGTGTACTGTTTCATGCTTCCCCCTTTAAAGGTTGTGGCTTTTGCCCGCACGCCGAGCAGGCCGATTATTGTTGCCAGTGTATACAAGAACGGGGCGGGCACGAAACCCGCCCCGTCGAAACGAAACCGAAACGAAACGCCCCGCTGTAGATTTTTGAGACATGACTCAAAAATCTAGCGCGATAGCAGCTAATTGTGGAGCGCGGCCAGAGCGGGATCGCCCGGCGCGGGAGCCTCCAGGTCGGAGACCTTCACAATGCCGTTCTCGTCCGAGAAGGCGCGGTAGATGGTCTGGATCGCCAGATCGAAGTCCTTCTCCTCCACGCCGATGATAATGTTAATCTCGTCGCAGCTCTGCGAAATCATACGCACGCTCACGCCCGCCTGGCCAAGCATGCCAAACAGGTGGCCCGAGATACCTGCACGGCCGCGCAGGTTACGACCGACGGTCGCGATAAGTGCCAAGCCCTCGACAACCTCGATCTCGAGCGGCTCGACCTCCTGCTGAATGTCGCCCACGAGCGAGTACAGCGAATCGCGCACGTCCTGCTCCTGCACCACGGCGCCAAAGCGGTCGACACCGGTGGGCATGTGCTCGACGGAAACGTCATAGCGTTCGAAGACCGAAAGCGCACGGCGCATAAAGCCGACGCGCGGCTTGGTACGGTCGCGGGCAACGTTGATGGCGACAAAGCCGCGCTTGCCGGTCACGCCGGTAATGATGGGCTCTGCCTCGCCCTCGTCAGCCGTCTCGCTAATGATGGTGCCGGGGTCCTGCGGCGCGTTGGTGTTCTTGATGACCAGCGGAATGCCCGCCTCACGTACGGGGAACACGGCCTCCTCGTGCAGGACACTTGCACCCATGTACGAAAGCTCGCGCAGCTCCTCGTAGGTAACGCGGGCAATGGGCTGAGCCTCGGGAACAATACGCGGATCAGCAGAATAGAAGCCCGAAACGTCGGTCCAGTTCTCGTACAGGTCGGCACCAAGGCATTTGGCCAGGATCGAGCCGGAAATATCGCCGCCGCCACGATCGAGTAGCTTAATCTGACCCTCACGCGTCGCGCCATAGAAGCCGGGCATAACAAAGCCGCCCTGCTGACCGTACTCCTGCACCAGCTCGGAGGTGCGGTTCATGCTGAGCGTACCGTCGTGATGGAACGCCACGACCGTCGCGGCGTCCAGGAACGGCAGGCCCAGATACTCGGCCATCAGGCGAGCGGTGAAGTACTCGCCACGACTCACGAGCTCCTCGGTGGAGTAGCCGCCTGAGCGGGCGCGCTCGGCAAAGGCCGCGAACTCCTCGCGGATGGGATAGGTGAGCTCCAGCTCGTCAGCGATATCAAAATAGCGCTGCCCAATGTCCTCGAGCAGCTCCTCGCACGACACGTGGTACTTAACGTGCGCGTTGACCAAGTAGAGCAGATCGGTCACCTTGGTGTCGCCCGTAAAGCGGCGACCGCAGGCAGAAACCACCACAAAACGGCGGGCCGGGTCGGCATCGACAATGGCCTTGATCTTCTTAAAGTGTTCGGCGTCGGCGACCGACGAGCCGCCAAACTTGGCAATTTTTATCATGGGCTTGAGGTTACCTTTCTAAAAGCCTCTGCAAACCTGTTTTGCGCGCTCTGATACCATGGTTTCACCGATTGGGACCAAGGCATCCGAGGAGCAGTGTTATATGGGAACTTATCATAGTACACGAGGACGCACTTTATCATGCTCAAGTAAGGTGGCAATCCGCACCGGCATCGCTCCCGACGGGGGTTTGTTTGTCTCGGACGAGCTTGGCACCCAGCAGGTCGATATCAGCTCGCTTGCCGATAAATCGTACTTTGAAATCGCTCAAAATGTGTTGGGAATGTTACTGAACGATTACACAGCCGAAGAAATTTCGGCCTGCGTGAATGAGGCTTACCGCGGCACGTTCGCGAGCGAAGAGGTCACACCACTCGTCAAACTTGATGCAGCACCGGGCGCCGACGTCCCTCAAACCTATGTGATGGAGCTCTTTGGCGGCCCCACGAGCGCCTTTAAGGACGTCGCCCTGCAGATGCTCCCCCGCCTGATGGCCCGCACCTCCGCCAAGGACGGCGGCGCCGAGCGCATCATGATCGTCACCGCCACGTCGGGCGACACAGGCAAGGCGGCACTCGCCGGCTTTGCCGACGCCCCGGGCACGGGCATCACCGTCTTTTATCCCGAAGGCAAAGTCAGCCGCGTGCAGAATCTGCAGATGTCCACTCAGGAGGGCGATAACGTCGCCGTCTGCGGCATCCGCGGCAACTTCGACGATGCCCAGAGTGCCGTCAAGCGCATCTTTGCCGATAAGGAGCTTGCCGAGCG